>NZ_JBBMFO010000011.1:0-51590 GCF_040096015.1 Peptoniphilus hominis (ex Hitch et al. 2025)
TAGCGTCTAAGTATTGATTTTTAAATGAAAAGAGAGACTCGAGTTAACGAGTCTCCCCAATATTTGACATAGAGCCATTTTTTATGACTTAAATTATGATTTAAGGCATGAAAAAAGATCCCATGTCGCCATGAGATCTTTCTTTATTTATATCTTACATTTGTCTAAGTTTCTTTAAAATAATTTTTTGTTCAACACTTGCAACAAGTCTTCTTGTGTATTCAACTGTGTCAGGGTTAACTGACATTGAAGTGATTCCACATTCAACTAAAAATTCTGCAAGTTCTGGGTATTGGCTTGGTCCTTGTCCACAAATTGAGCAAGTGATTCCTTTTTTGTTGGCTGCATCAATAATTGTCTTTAGGGCAATTTTTACCGCATCATTTCTTTCGTCAAAGTAGCCCATATTGTTAAGAACGCCAGAGTCTCTGTCTGCGCCCATTACAAGTTGTGTCAAGTCATTTGATCCAATGGAGAATCCGTCAACTAATTCTGCAAATTCTTCTGCTTGCAGAACTACTGCTGGCACTTCTGCCATAATCCAAATCTTAAAGTTTTTAGATTGAACTAGACCTTCTTCAGCCATAATTCCCTTTACAACTCTAAGTTCTTCAGGAGTTCTTACGAAAGGAAGCATAACAATTACATTTGTAAGTCCATATTCTTCTCTAACTTTTTTAATAGCGCGACATTCAAGTCTAAAGCCTTCTTCGTATTCAGGAGAAATATATCTTGAAACGCCTCTCCAACCAATCATTGGGTTAGCTTCAATTGGCTCAACTTCGTCTCCTCCCTTTAGACCTCTAAATTCATTTGTCCTAAAGTCAGAAGTTCTAACAACTAAATTCTTTGGATAAATTGCTTGTGCAACTTTAGAAATTCCTTCAGCAAGTTTATCTATCATTAAGTCGCCTTGACCAGTCTTTACTAAATACATTGGGTGAGCACCAATCATATTTGTGAAAATAAATTCAGTTCTCATAAGTCCAATGCCGTCCATTGGCAAGTTTTTATATTTTTCAATTAATTCTGGTTCGCCAAGGTTCATGTAAATCTTAGTTGCAGTTGTTGGTGCAAATAGATTTCTAAGTTCATCTAGGTTTGCAATGCTTGAAACATTTGGAGAGTCAGGAGATTTCTTTTCTTCTTTTTCCTTTAGAACTTCGCCTTCGTAAACAATTCCTCTTACTGCATCAACTGTTACAGTGTCCCCTGTCTTTAGTGTTTTTGTTGCAGTTTTTGCTCCAACTATACATGGAATTTGTAGTTCTCTTGAAACTATAGCTGCGTGACAAGTTCTTCCGCCTTCGTCAGTAACAACTCCAGCACACTTTCTCATTGCAGGAACCATGTCTGGGTTAGTCATGGCAGTTACAAGTACATCGCCTTCTTCAACAAGGTTGATTTCTGAAATGTCCTTTATAAGTTTTACTTTTCCTCTGCCAATTCCTGGAGAAGCAGGAAGTCCCTTAACAAGAGTGATTAATTTTTCTTCCTTTTCTTCCTTGTCGCCAAGAGTTGTAATAGGTCTTGATTGTAGGAAGTAAAATTCTTTAGTGTCTCTGTCAAAGCCCCATTCAGTGTCTTGTACTGAGCCGTAAAGTTTTTCTACCTTAAGTCCTCTTTCAACAAGAGTGTCTAATTCCTTAGGAGAAAGTGCTTCAGCCTTTACTGCATCAGGTCCTAAGATGTCTTTTACATTCACTACTCTAGTTCCAACGCCATCTTCATTTTTAATTACCATGTATTCTTTTTCAGAAATATTTTTTTCGATAACTTTTTTTGTCTTTTTGTCAATAATATATTCGTCAGGCGTTACAATTCCTGATACAACAGCTTCGCCAAGTCCGTAGCTTGCGTTAATCATCATTTCATCCTTGCTGTTGTTAATAGGGTTTGCTGTAAACATTACACCAGATTTTTCAGAGTTAACCATTTTTTGAATAACTACTGAAAGAGCAGCATCAAAGTGATCGTAATTTTGTTTTTCTCTGTAATAAATTGCCCTTGAAGTCCAAAGTGATGCGAAGCAATCTCTTATGTGATTTAAAAGTTCTTCTTCACCAGAAATGTGTAAGTAAGTATCTTGTTGTCCTGCAAAGGATGCGTCAGGCAAATCTTCTGCAGTAGCTGAAGATCTAACAGCAACTTCTGGGTCTTTAACTCCAATGTTTTCAGAAAATTCTCTGTAAGCAGATAAAATTTCTTCTTTTAGTTCTGGGTCAAATTCTTTTTCTTTTATTTTCTTTTGGATTTCCTTTGAAGCATTAGTAAGTTCATCAACATTTTCAACATCTACAGCTTCCATCAAAAATTTTACAACTTCGTCAAGTTCTGCGTATTTAATAAATTTTGTGTAGCCACTTGCAGTGACACAAAATCCTGGAGGCACAGGTAGTCCAAAACTAGTTAGTTCACCTAAGTTTGCGCCCTTTCCTCCGACAATTCCTACATCTTCTTTACCAATTTCATCAAACCATTTAATATAATTATACTTAGACATAAGCTCCTCCTTATTTGCTAAAAATATTATAACACATTAATTATATATGTCACACTATTTTTTTAAAGATTTTCTAAGTTCGTCAATAGACATTGTAGATACATGTTCTCTATCTATTTTAAGTTCATCAACGAGGCTATAAATTTCTTCCATGCTTGGCGCTTCAATCTCCACATAAGGCTTTGGATAAGTGTCTTCATCCCAAGTGTCAATGTCAATGACAAGGGAATTTAAACTATATTTTTTTCTGTTCTTGTAGCCCTTGTGAAATTTGTCATAGCCAAGACATTTTAAAATATTTATTAAATCTTCCACACTATTTATTTCAGTAGTGTGTTCTATATTGTCCCTAACCTTTATGTCAGAAATATTTTCCTTAAAGGTAAAATATTTTTTCTCTTGGCCCTCAGACTTGGCAACCCTAATTCTAAGATAGCCATGCTTCTTATAAATTTTATGTGCCGTTGAATTAACTGTAATGTTAATTTGATCTTCTTCCTTTACAAATTCAGCGCCTAGGGCTTTTATTTTTTCTTCAAAATCTTTTATGTCAATATCAAGAAGTTTAACTTCAATTTCTCTTTCCATTAGTCCTCCAAAATTTTTTTTAACTTAAAATCTAAGTAGTCGCTTGCAACAAATTCATATTCCACTCCCAAGAGTTCTCCCTCATAGGAATACTTGTGACCCTTGCCATGAAGGTGACCGTAGATACATTTTTCCACCTTGTAGTCTGAGAGAGTCTCAGAAAATTCATTGGGTCTCAAATCTTGGTTAAAGGGTGGATAGTGAATCATGGCAATTATTTTTTTGTTTACACAGGAATCCAGGGAGTTTTTAAGTCTCTGGACCTCTCTCAAATATATTTTTTCATCATCTTCCGAAAATTCAAAAGAATCACGAGAAGCCCAACCTCTCGTTCCACAAATGGAATAATCTTTGTATTCAAAGGAGTTGTTGTGCAAAAAGTGAATGGTCTTCAAGTCTAAATTGTTCATCTTGTTTAGGGAAGACCACCAGTAATCGTGATTGCCCTTGGAAATTATTTTGGTTCCAGGTAGGTCATCAATTCTCTTTAAGTCAAGGGCTGCTGTATCTAGTTTTAGTGCCCAAGAAATATCTCCTGGCAGGAGAACTAGGTCTTCATCACTGACCACTTCTTTCCAGTTTTCAATTATTTTTTCTTCGTGATTTTCCCACTTGTCTCCAAAAATATCCATAGGTTTTTCTTCTGTATAATCGAAGTGAAGATCTCCTATTGCGAATATCATATACACCTCAAAGTTTAATTAAATTATATGTCAAATTGTATTTATCTAAAATTTCTCTTTCCCTATTTGAACTTGAAAAAATTAAAACTTGCTCTTCATCCTTTAAGACTTCCAGAGTGTTTCTTAGCCTTTCATCATCGTAGGAGTCGAAATGGCTGTCAAGTACAAGGGGAATTTTTTTGTCAGTAATTATTTTTGAAATAGAAAGCCTAAAGGCAAGATAAATTTGGTCCATGGTGCCAAGGCTTAGCCTGTCTAAAGCTACATAATCGCCAACATTTTTATCATATACCTTTATGTCAAATCTGTCATCAATTAAAATTTCGCTGTACTTAGATGAGGTCATCTTGTCCAAATAATTTGAAATATTATTTTTTAAAATAGGCAGAGTGTCTCTTCTCCTTAGATTTATAAAATTCTCAAATTTATCTATAGAAAGCTCTAGAAGTTCTCTCCTATATTCTAATTTTTTAAGTTTATCCTCAAGCTCAAAGGATTTTTCTTCTAGGCTTCTCAGTTTTTCCAAGGATTCTTCCTGAGTTTTTAAAATTCCCTCTAAGTTTGAAATTTCTCTTGTGACTTCTTTAATTTTGCCTGAAATTGATTCTAGGGACTCTTCATTATAAATTTTGCCACTTAAATTTTCTCTTTCAAGGGCTTCAATTCTATATTCGTATTCACTTGTCTTGTCCTTATTGGAGTCTTTAAGTTCATAAACTAAATTTTTTAAGTCTTTAATGTTTTTTACGCCATATTTTTCAAAAATTTTTAGGAGTTCTGCTTCAAGATTTGAAATTTTTTCCTTGGTCTCTCTTATTTCAAGGTGATTTTTTTCCTTCCAACTTTCATTGTACTCATTTTTAGAAATATTTTTTAAGTTTTCTTCCTTTTTTTTCTCTAAAATTTCTGAAAGAGTCTTTATATCTCTTGCCTGATATTTTTCAAGAAGTTCAGCAAAATCCTTATCAAATTCTTTCTTCTTTATGGTTTTGTCCATGGATTTTTTCTTAAAATCTATGAGTTTGTTTTTTAGGCGATGCAAAAGGTCCTTGTTTTCTCTGTATTTTACAATTCTAAAGTAAGAATAAGTAAAAAATATTATAGAAAAAATTATGAAAAAATATTTTTTCAAATAAATTGAAAGAAAGACTGTGGCTCCACCTGCAAGACATGATAAAAATATTTTTAAAAAGTATTTAAAGGCAACTTTTTCTATGTTTTTTATGTCTGCAGAAATTATTTCTATTTCTTTAGAAAAATTATTTTCATTTAAAAGTGCAATTTCTTCTTTAATTTCCTTAAATCTCTTGTAGTCAAGTTCTGCATCATCGTCAATTTCAAAAATATGACCTTCTTGGGAAAGTAAATCGTCAAGCTTGCTTGAATAAAGTCCCGTAGACCTATTTATTTCAATGGCTCTTTCAAGGTCAGAAAAATCAAAATTTTCATCCTGCCTAATCTTTTCTTCTTGGCTTTCCTTTAACTTCTTTTTTAATTCTTGGAGTTCAAAAAGCTTTCTGCCCCTCATCTTATCTTCAAGATCCTTTAATTCTTCCTCAGCATCTTTATGGGCTTGGGCAGTTTTTTCATAATTTTCCCTTAAGCTTACAAAATTTATTTTATCAGCTGTAATTTTTTCTAGCTCTCCATAGGTCCTTCCAATTTCAGATGTCTTTCGCCTCTTAGTACCCAAGTCATCTAAATCTTTATTCATCTTGTCCAGGACCTTTGTCAAATCAAGATTTTCATCTTGAGAGACAGAAAAGTTGTCGATTTTATTTTTTATTTCTCCTGCAGCATCTTCTTCCACTTGAGAAAATCTTTGAGAAATAAAAAAACTAGATTTGTAGAGCTTTCTGCTCATGTCAAAAAATATGAGACCAGGCTGTGGGATTCGTGAATTTAAATAATTTCTCTCATCCTTGGAGAGATCTTCGCCATTTTCTATATTTAATATAGAAATTTCATCGGCATCAAAGTCTCGACTCAGCCTATAATTTTCGTCCTGGTCACTTAAAAGCACATAGCCCCTATATAAATTGGAAGACCAGGGTCTTGATTTTTCAAAAATATCATCGCGAACTTTTCTTGCTAGAGAGTCTCTGCTGAAGCCGTAAAAAATTCCATCTATAAAATTAACGATAGTGGACTTGCCGCCCTCATTTTCTCCTGAAATTAAATTAAGACCCCTGTCAAGCTCTATTATTTTATTTTCAAATTTTCCAAAATTTAAAATTCCCAGTTCCTTAAATATCATAATATTGCTCCAAAATGTACTCCCTAGAAAGGTCTCTGGCATCTCTTTCTATTTCTTCATCAGAAAAAGTGTCAAGGAGATCTAGAATATACTTGTCTTTAATTTCAAAGTCACCTTCAAGGGCTTGTGTCAGTTCATTATTTATCTCAAAATAAAAGGCTGAAAGATTTTCTCTCAAAAAGCTTTCAATTTCCCTTTTGTGCAAGCTCTTTCCCTTAAGAGTAATCCTATATAAATTGTCTTCTTCTATTTTTTCTTGAAGGTCTTTTAAAATTTCAGAAAAAGTCATGTCTTCACTTATTTTTACATCAAGATTTACAAACTCTCTCCTGGAAAAATCTTTGTATTCAAGGGTTTTTTTCTCATCATCTAAAAAAATTATTCCCCTCTTGCCTTGGTCCTTAAAGGAAAGTGGAATCAGTGAGCCAGAGTAGTAGGCATTGTCAAGGACCTTGCCTCTCTTGTGGATGTGACCCAGTGCCAGATAATTAAATTCTCTCATAAAACTTTCATCAAGAGGTAAATACCTCTCGTCTTTTAAGTCAGAGTGAAAGAGACCAATATTGATAAAGTTTTTATCAAGTTTCACCTGGCTAAAATCTTTCTTGAAATTATAATTGTCATAGGATATTCCATAAATTCTAGTATTTAAGTCACTTAATTCATAAAAATCCAAGTCACTTTTAAATATATATAAATTTTCTGGCAAATCTACCTTTAAAAATAAATTGTCAGATGAAAGATAGTCGTGATTTCCAAAGACTACAAAGACCTTTGCCTTAATGGTCTCAATTATATCTAGAAATCTCTTTAAGTCCCTTAGGTTAAAAAATTCTCTCTCAAATAAGTCGCCAGCAAGTAAAAAAATATCTGCCTGGACTTCATTAGAAAAGTCAGCTAAGTCTTTAAAGGCACGCCAAGTATCCTCTAAAAGTTTATTTGAAACTTCAAGAGGAAGTCTTCCCCTGTAAAATTTTTTTAAATGTAAATCACCTGCGTGAATTATTTTCATCTTATCACCAAAGTAATTATATCACAGTGAAAACAAAAAAGAGCTCCACCTGGAAGCTCCTCGATTAAATAATTAATTTTTGTAAAGTTTTAAATTCATCTGTGCCTGCAATGCCTGCTAGGTCAAATAAAACTGTCTCTGTATTTGTTATAACTGCACCCATTTCACGAAGTTGTGCCATGCCATTTTTAGTATTTTTTTCTGACCTTGAGCCAAGAGCATCTTCTACTACAAAAACTTCAAAGCCAGCTTCTAAAAGTGCCCTCACTGTTTGGAAAACGCAAATATGTGTTTCCATGCCGCAGATAATAATTTGTTTTTTACCAAGTCTATCAATTTCATTTTTTATTCCTTCATCGCCATAGGAATTAAAAGTAAGCTTTGGAAATTCTTCCTTATCCTTTAGTGGCGCTTTAACTTCTTCATTGGTGTAGCCAAGTCCCTTTGGATACTGGACTGTGTAAATTGCTTCTGCCCCAATAATACTTGCCACCTTTGCCATAATTGTAGAATTTTTTACAATTTCTTCCTTGTTATACATGGCCTTTAAAAGTTTGTCTTGAATGTCAATAAAGGCAAAGAGCACATTATCTCTATTTAAGTGAAAATTTTTCATTTATCCTCCTCTTAAATTTCTTCAACTTCAACGCTATTCATAATTTTTTTAATAGCGCTCATTTCAATTACATCTTTTTCAACAAAATTTTCCCACACTCCACAGGATATTGCAAGCTTTATTGAAGTGATAAAATCGTAATCTCTGTCAAGAGCCATGGCTAGACCTGCAAGAGAAAGTTCTGTGTCAAATTTTTCTGTCAATTCTTTTCTGCCCAATTTTTCCTTATTGACATAGGCCCTATAATTTTTATCCTCTGTGGAAATTATTGTGGCTCTCTTGCTATTTACAAGGACAATTTTAGCTCCAGCTTGAATAAATTTTTTGTTGTAGTTAATAACTTCGCCAGTGTAGTTAATATTTTTTTCCTTTTCAATGTCATCCTTGTCAAAGACTAAAATATAGGGATTAGTCTTTTCTATTGTCTGGAGATTTTTTGGATTTACGGCAACTTTTATATTGTTTTTAAAGCAAATTGTAATAAGTCGATGGTAAATCTCATCATCAAGTCCAAGTAAATCAATTTTTGGAATTACAGCAATTTTTTTGTTGTAAAGGGCTCTTTCAAAGGAATTTAAAATGTCGTTCCTGTCCTCCATAGTGATTCTAGGATATTGGGTCTTATAATCTTTTACAAAATCTGCGCCCCTTATTATAACTTCTTCAACATTTTCATCCTTGAGGGCTGTATAATTTACATCAATGCCAAGTCGGCTTAAGCTGAGAGCAATTTCTCTACCCCTAGTGCTTCCCTTTAGCATAAAAACTTCTGAGTCCACGCCAAGTTTTTTTGCAAATAGAGACATGTAAAGACCCTTGCCGCCGGGATAAATTTTTGAGCTTTCAATTATATTTTCTGTCTCATTATTTAATTTAAATTCTCTAACAATTTTTGGGTTAAAGTCACAAAATAGTATCATTAAATCACCTGCTTGCCTGGATTTTTTCCATTATTTCTTCTTTCATTGCCCTTATCTTTCTTTTCGCTTCATCTTTATTTTCAGAAACTGCATAGGCATAAATTTTTAATTTTGGCTCTGTGCCTGATGGCCTTAAGGCAAACCAAGTTTCTTCGCCAAAATAAAATTTTAATAAATCTTGTGGATTTTCCTCGTCCTCTATATAGTCAACTTTTTTCTTTAGGTCGCCAATTTTTTCAAAGTCTTCAATCTTTCTAAAATCATCCATGATTTTTTTCATGATTTCTTTTCCATCTTTGCCTTCAAAATAAACTGAGTCTAAAAATTCTTCATAATAACCATATTTTTTATAAATTTCTTCCAAATAATCTCCTATTTTTAAATTTCTCTTCTTAAGGTAGCCTGCCAGCTCTGCCACAATCATTGATGTGCCAATGGCGTCCTTGTCTCTTATGTGGTCGCCAATTACATAGCCAATGGACTCTTCGTAGCCAAAGATAAAATTCTTCTCGCCAGTTTCATCCCAAATATTTGGAAGATTACAAATATTTTTAAAGCCCGTTAATGTTTCGAAGACTTCTACGCCATAGTCTGCAGCGATTTTTTTAATCAAATCGGCAGTTACAAGAGTCTTAACAAGAGCACCATTTTCTATATTTTTATCCTTAATTCTTTCCAAAATAAAGTTTCCAAGGATAAAGCCCATTTGATTGCCAGTGATTCTAAAAATTTCTTCGCCCATTTCCATTACAGCCACCCTATCTGAATCAGGGTCTGTTGCAATAATTATGTCGGCATTTTCTTTTTTTGCAAGTTCTATTGCCCTGTCAAAGGCCCTTGGGTCTTCTGGGTTAGGATTTGTCACATTGCTGAAATCTCCGTCGGGATTTTCTTGTTCAGGAACTACATAAACATTTTTAAAGCCGCGAAGGGCTAAAATTTTTCTCACATACTTATTGCCGCAGCCACTTAGTGGAGTGTAGACAATTTTTATTTCCTTGTCCACATCATCAGTAAGAGTGTGTTTTAATGTATTTCTGTAAAAAGATTTAGTGATCCTATCTCCAAGGAATCTTATATTTTCATAGTCGCCTAATTTTTTTAAGCTGGCAAAATCAAAATCTAAGATGTCAATTTTTTGTGATTCCGCTTCCACCTCATCAGCAATGTCTGATAAAATTTGTGAGCCCTTTTCCCAATAAAGTTTAAAGCCATTGTAATTTTTTGGATTGTGAGAGGCTGTAATCATTATGCCAGAAATAGTTTTTAAGTACCTAATTGCATAGGCAAGAAGTGGTGTTGGAACAATGCCTGGGAAGAGGTAAACCTTAATGCCCTTTTCTGCCAAAATTTTTGCAGTTAAAATTGAAAATTCGTAGGAGTAATGCCTTATGTCACGACCTATTACCACTCCTCTTTTCTTTGCATCTTCGCCAAGGCTGTCGATTAAATTAGCAAGAGCAAGAGCTGTTCTTCCTACAGTTAAATAATTCATGCGATTTGTGCCTGCGCCTAAAATGCCACGGAGTCCTGCAGTGCCAAATTCTAAATCCTTATAAAACCTGTCTTCAATTTCTTCATCATTATCTTTAATATTCAAAAGTTCTCGCTTCAAATTTTCATCTAAATTTTCACTTGCAAGCCATTTTTCATAAATATCTCTGTACATACTTACTCCTTTTTAATATCAGAAAATTCTCCATCAATTGCAGAAATTAATTCCTTGGGATTGACTTTTATTTGCATGCCAACCTTCCCTCCGCTAACATAAAAGTAGTCTAAGTCCTCTGCTGATGAGTCTATAAAAGTTTTAAAAGATTTTTTCATGCCAACGGGAGAACAACCTCCATGAACATAACCAGTCAGTGGAAGAAGTTTTTTTTGTGGAATCATTTCAATTTTTTTAGAATTTGATGCCTTCGCTGCCTTTTTTAAATCAAGTTCACTGGAAACAGGAACGACGAAGACATAATGCTCGCCATCCTTTGCTTCTGTGACAAGAGTTTTAAAGACCCTATTTTTGTCTTCTCCTAATTTTTCTGCAACATCTACTCCGCCAATTCCGTCCTTAGTTGAGTATTCGATTATTTCAAAATTTATATTTTCCCCTTCAAGGATTCTCATTGCATTTGTTTTTTTCATAAAATCACCTTTTCATTACTTTAATTTTACAACAAAAAAGAATTTTCTTCATCTATTTAATTTTCTTCTTTAGCAAATTAAAAAAGACTGGTCTCGCCAGTCTCTTAAAATCCATAAATTTTTAATTTTTCTTGAATGTCCCTTGTCTTGTCAACGCCAGTAAATTTTATTTCGTCAATTGACGTGACATTTCTCACGCCCATCAAGGAATTTGAAATAAAACACTCATCAAAACTTGCTAAATCTTTGGCATAAATTTTTTCTTCATTGATTTCAAAGTTTTCAAGGAGGAAATCTCTCATAGTTCCCCTTAAAAGTCCTGAAGAAATTTCTGGAGTAAAGATTTTATGATCTCTCACGAAAAAAATATTTGCAAAGGAAGTTTCGCAAACCTCATCCCTTTCATTTAAGAAAAGGGCTGAGTCATAACCACTTTCCACAGCCCACCTGTGCTCCAAAATATTTTCATAGTAACAAAGGCTCTTGTGATAAATTATTTTTGAAGTGCTATTTCTCCTAACCTTAGAAATTTTTAAGCTAAGGCTTTTATTTTCATCTCTGTAATTGTCCTTGCGACTTGTCAAAATAAAATTCTCATCAGAAACTATAAGCTTTAGGGCAAAATTTTTCTCTTTTGAATTTTTTATATAGCCATAAATTTTTTCCTCATCAATTTTTCTTTCAATGCCAAAAAATTTTAAAGACTTTTTTAATCGTTCTAAATGTTTTTCTAAAAAGAGAGGGTCGCCATCAACTACTTTTATAGTTTCAAAGGCGCCCTTGCCAAAGGAAAATCCATCATCAAATTCTATTTTCATTAAATTCTCCTAGGAACTTTGCAATTTTTTCATAAGTCTCGTAGTCAATAGTTTGCTGTCCATCACTTTTTGCCAGGTCAGGATTTTCATGAACTTCAATCATGACTCCATCAAGACCAAGGGCAAGTGTCGCCCTAACCATGGGCTCAATAAAGTCTCGCCTGCCAGTGCCATGACTTGGGTCTATTATAACTGGATAGCCAGTCTTTTCTTTTATATAATAGGCTCCTGCAAAGTCAAGAGTGTTCCTAAGCTCAGTCTCAAAGGTCCTGATGCCTCTCTCACAAAAAATTATATTTTCATTTCCCTCAACTTCAATATATTTTGCAGCCATTTCCCATTCTCTAAGAGTTGCAGAAAAACCTCTCTTTAAAATTATTGGCTTCATAGTTTTTCCAACTTTTTTTAAAAGAGCATAGTTATACATATTGCGAGAGCCAATTTGAAAGGCATCTACATAGTCCACCATAGCATCAACATGGTCTTCGCTTAAGACTTCTGTAACTATGGGTAGATTTGTCTTATCAGATGCTTCCCTTAAATATTTTACAGCTTCAAAGCCAAGCCCTTGAAAATCAAAGGGACTTGTCCTTGGTTTAAAGGCTCCACCTCTTAGAATGTCTATGCCCCTTTCCTTTAAGGCTTTTGCTTCTTCAATAATATGTTCTCGAGATTCAATGGAGCAAGGTCCAGCAATAATTATTGGCTTGCCTCCTCCCACATTTACATCTCTAATTTTTACAATTTTCCCTTTACTCATTTCACTCATTATCCTTTGCTTCCCTCAATATCTATCTCATCAAAATTATTGTAATAAGCTCCTAGTGCATTGAGAGACCCCTTTGCCTTTAAGACAATTTCCTCAAATTCTTCTTCTGCATCTGATAGAAGAATTATGGCTCCACCTACTCCAAGAGTCGCCCTGTCTTCTTCTATAAGGGCAGTTCTTATGACAATATTAAAATCCATTGTAGAATTATTTGATATAAAACCGATTGTGCCTGAATAAATCCCGCGAGGATAATTTTCCAACTGGTCAATGATTTCCAGTGTGCGTTTTTTTGGCGCACCTGTCATAGACCCGCCTGGAAAAGTATTTTTCAGCACATCAATTATATCAACATCCTCTTTAATTTTTCCCGAAACTGTAGTCACAAGTTGGTGGAGAGTTTTATAGGTCTCAACATCCATTAACTTTGGCACTTCAACTGAACCAATCTCACAAAATTTACCCAAATCGTTTCTAAGTAAATCCACAATCATTAAATTTTCAGATTTGGTCTTCTCTTCATTTCGAAGTTCATCAATAAGTTTTTGATCTTCTTCTAGGTTGTTTCCTCTCCTAATAGTACCCTTAATTGGCTTTGTCGTCACAATTTTATTTTTATCCACCTTTAAAAATCTTTCCATGGAAGATGAGGCAATTTTTATCTCATCTAGGGGCAAGAAGGCAGAGTATTGTCCTGGGCTTTTTTCTCGAAGATTCATGTAATACTTTTTGCCATCGAGCTTATCATAGATGTCTAAGCGATTTGTAAGACATACTTCGTAAGTCTCTCCCTGGCAAATTAAGTCTTTTATCTTTTTTATGTCCTCTATATAAGTTTTTTTATTCTTTACAAATTTTAATTTTGGAAAATCTTTCTTGCTTGTCTCTTTAATTCTTTCTTCAAAATTTTCTTCCAAAATATTTTTTATCTCTTTAATCCAATCTTTGTCCTCTTGGCAAGATAGGATGTAGAGCTTTTCATCTCTGTGGTCGTAGACAAGAGCCCTGTCGCAATACTTAAAGTAAGCGTCGGGATAGTCGTAGGAATTCTTATTTGTGACCTTTTCTGTATCTTTTTTTAATTCATAACCCAAGTAGCCAATGTAGCCCAATTGAAAATCAAAGGGAAGTGATTCCTTGTAAGTCCATCTCTTTCGATTTTCTTTTAAATAAGTGAAGATGTCTGTATTAAAGCTTTCCTTTTCTCTTCCATCAAGAAAGGTTTTTTCTACAAGACTTTTATCCACGTCATACTTTATTGTGTGAGCCTTTGGACCTTGCAATCCAAAAATTGAAAACCTTGAAAGACCTTCTTCCACCTTGCTTGAGTCCAGCCAAAGAGTTTTATGGTCATATTTATAAAGTTTTTCATAAATATTTTTTGTATCAAAACTTTTATCAATTATTTCATAATAAAATTGGTCTTCCTTATAAAATTCTCTGCAAATATTTATAAAATTCTCAATTAATTTTTCGCCGCATTCACTTGCTATGGATTCAGGATGAAATTGAAGGCCATAGATTGGCTTAGTCTTGTGAGAAATTGCCATGACAACTCCATCGGGAGTCCTTGCGTCAATATTTATACTTTCAAGTTCCTTATCCTGGCAAGTTAGTGAGTGATATCTAGTTACAACAAAATTATTTTTTATTCCCTTAAATAAATTTTTGCCATTGTGAATTACCTGGCTAAGTCTGCCGTGCATGGGTTCACTTGCCCTTAAAATTTTGCCACCATTATAATAATAAATTCCCTGATGACCGAGGCAAATTCCCAAAATTGGCTTATCAAGTTTTTCAATGATGTCTTTACAAACTCCAAAGTCCTTTTCCTTATCAGGGCTGCCTGGACCTGGAGAAATAATTACATTGTCAAAGTCTAAATCTAAAATTTCCTCATAAGTCATCTCGTCATTTTTAATTACAAGAGGTTCAATACCACTGACCTTTCCAATTAACTGAAAGAGGTTGTAAGTGTAAGAATCGTAATTGTCAATTATAAGTGATTTCATTTTTGCTCCCTTAAATAATTTTTTAGATAAATTATTGCCTTTTTGTAGCCTTCTATTCCATAGCCTTCAAAGGATTTTATAACATAGGACCTTATAAAATTAACTTGCCTAAAATCTTCACGCTCTGAAACCTTTGAAATGTGAACTTCAACTGTGGGAATGCTGACAGCCTTTAGGGCATCTAAAATTGCCACGCTGGTGTGAGTGTAGCCAGCTGGATTTATAACAATGCCGTCAACTTTTTTGTAGGCAGCTTGAATTTTATCCACAAGATCCCCTTCATGGTTTGATTGAAACTCCTGGATTTCAATGTTTTCTTCATGAGCAACTTGGTCTATTAATTTTAACAAATTTTCGTAAGTATCCCTGCCATAAATATTGACTTCGCGAATTCCAAGCATATTCATATTGGGACCATTAATTACTAAAATTTTCATAATTTTTTATTTCCTCCAGAATTTTCTCCAAAGTCTTTTCCTCATCTTCAATAACTTTTATCTTTATGTGTGAAATATCTTGGTAAATTTTATTTCTCTCTCCATACATTTTTTCTAGGGTCTCAAAATTTTTTGAGAGAGGTCTTCCCTCTGTCTCAAGATTTTTTATGTCCCTGTCTAAATATATTACAAGTGAGTTTTGCAAAAGAAGGTCTCTATTAATCTCCCTTAGGGGTGTGCCGCCGCCAGTGGCAATTATTATTCCAGTTTTTTTGGAGACCTCTTCTAGTACACTTGTCTCAAGGTCTCTAAAATATTTTTCGCCTTTTTTTTCGAAAATCTCTGGGATTTTTCCTTCCCTTTCCTCGATTAATTTATCTGTGTCAAAGTAAACTCTATTTAATTTTTCTGACAATAGCCTTGCCATTGTAGTCTTACCGCAGGAAGGCATGCCAACAAGGGCAATATTTTCCATGTCACTTTTCATTTTTAAATAAGTTTTTTCTATTAAAGATTCATCTAATTTTTCATCTAAAAAAAGTTCTCCTGCAAAGAAGGCTTGAGCAACTAACATTAAAAGTCCATTCATAGTTTTTATGCCAAGCTTCTTCCCATCTAAAATTAATTTTGTATTAAGGGGATTGTAAATTAAATCTATTACAGCCTCTAGCTTTTTAAATTTACTTAAGTCCACCTTGCACTCCATATTATTTGGGTGCATGCCTACTGGACTTGCATTAATAATTAGGTTAAAGTCACTAAATTTTTCTATGTTGTCGTAATTATTTTCTCCCCTTCTGCTAATGACAACTACCCTTTTGGCTCCCCTATCAGCTGCAAGTTTTTGAACCATTTTACTTGCACCGCCAGAACCAAGAACTAAAATCTTTTTATCTTTAAGGTCAAGGTCAAAATATTTTAAGGAATAATCAAAGCCAAGATAGTCTGTGTTATAGCCAAATAATTCTCCGTCTCTATTAACAATTGTATTAACTGCACCAATTTCTCTGGCAAGAGGGTCAACCTGGTCTAAATATTTTATAGAAAGTTCCTTGTAGGGAATAGTAACATTAATTCCCCTAAAATTTTTCTTTTCAAAAAAATCTTCCACTTCATTTTGTTTTAAATTTTTTAAATTATAGTCATATCTTCCAAATAACTCGTGAATTTCCTTGGATTTGCTGTGGGACAAACTTTCACCAATAAGTCCAAACTTAAAATTTTCATCCTTAACTCTCGAAATTATTTTTTTGCTCTCCTTAAAAATTTCACAATAAATTGGCTTTATGGCATCTTTAAATTCTGGAGCAATTTTATTTTCCAAGTTTTTTATAATTTCATCTTCCCGACCCGAGTCTTCTGTTTTTAAATTATTATTTGCTTTAAAAATTCCAATCTCCTTGGAAATTTCCATTCGCTTTTCTAAAAGATGGACAATTTGTGAATCAATTTCGTCCAAATTTTTTCTTGACTCATCTAAATTTTTCATCTTTCACCTTCCATTACTAAGTCTAAAATTGCAATAGCAGTAATCATTTCAATGGCAACTAGGGCTCTTGGCACAATTGAAGGGTCGTGTCTTCCCACAATTTCTAGGTCTACATTTTTTTTATCTCTTAGTGATATGGTCCTTTGTCTCTTCCCAATGGAGCTGGTAGGCTTCACTGCTGTCCTAAAAATTATTGGCATGCCACTTGAAAGTCCACCAATTATTCCCCCGTGCTTGTTGGTCTTAGTCTTTACTTGTCCATTTTCATAATAATATTCATCATTGTGACTGCTCCCGCACATTTTTGCTGCCTCAAATCCAGAGCCAAATTCAATTCCTCTTATGCCGGGAACAGAAAAAACTGCGTGAGAAATTACCGACTCGAGAGAATCAAAAAAAGGCTCGCCAATGCCCACTGGCATATTTAAAATAAAAGTCTCAACAATTCCGCCAAGGGAATCTCCCTCTTCCTTTGCCCTTAAAATTTCTTCCTGCATTTTTTCTCTTGCTGAATCTTCAAAAACTGGGAAGTCTTCATTTTTTAAATCGTAAAGTTTTTCTTCGCCAATATCATTTAAATTTAAGTCAATGTCACTTTCATCGCCTAAGCTTTTTATCCTAGAGAAAATTTTTATGCCCCTCTTTAAAAGCAAATCTTCAGCAATAGAACCTGCAATGACTATGGGAGCAGTCATCCTGCCAGAAAATTGTCCGCCGCCTCTTATGTCGTTAAAGCCCTTGAATTTAACATAGGCTGGATAGTCTGCGTGAGATGGGCGAGGTCTGTCCTTTATGTTTTCGTAGTCCCTGCTTCTTTGGTCCTTGTTCTCGATAATTGCACATATTGGTGCCCCACAAGTTATGCCTTCAACTTCTCCACTTAGGATTTTAAAATCGTCATCTTCCTTTCTAGCAGTGGAAAAATTATTCCTGCCAGGTCTTCTTCTCTCAAGGTTTTTTCTTATTAAATCTTTATTTATTTTATATCCTGCACTAATTCCCTCAATGACAATTCCAAGATTCTCAGAATGTGACTGACCAAAGAGTGTTACTTTAAAATTTTTGCCAAAGCTATATGACATTTGTCTTACCTCCTAAAGATTTAAAATCATCAAAAAAGTTTTTATAGGATTTTTCCACGCACTGGCTATCATTAATTGTAATTGGACCATCTGCAAAAGTAGCTGCAATAGAGGCAGCCATGGCAATTCTATGGTCATTATAAGTATTTATTTTCCCAGACTTAAATTTTTCTACTCCCCTAAAGGAAAAGGAGTCTTCAAATAATTTTACTTCTACTCCCAAATTTTCCAGCATATCTACAGTGCTCTTTACCCTGTCGCTTTCCTTTAACCTTAACCTCTTTATATTTATAACTTCCGTCTCTGTATTTGAAAGTGCCGCCATTATTGAAAGAATTGGAACGGCATCGGGCATATTTTTTGCATCTAGAAGAACATTTTTCTTCCCATCTCTTATTTTTTTTAGCTGAAAGTCTTCTTTAGAAATATTAACATAACCCAAGTCCCTTAAAAATTCTAAGGCATGCCTATCTCCCTGCAGTGAATTTTTATTAAGTCCCAGGACCTTTACGCCAGCTGCCAAAAAAAATAGTGCGTTGCTCCAGTCTTTTTCCACCACATAATTTGCTGGAGAAAATTTTCCCCTGCAAGTGAAAGAATTTTTACCTTCAATTACTTCAACTCCAAAATTTTTCATTACATCTATTGTCATGTCAATATAGGGCTTTGATTCAGTTTCACTTGTGAGCCTTATATTAAAATCTTCCTGGAAAAAGCCTGATGCAAGCATAAGTCCAGATATAAACTGGGAGCTAATATTCCCTGGAAGATTGAAATTAAAATCCTTTAGCTTTCCTCTTAAATAAATTGAATCTCCAACTTCTTTAAGATCTACTCCATGCTTGGGAAATTCATTGAAGTAGACAGAGTTAGTTCTCCCCACAAGACTTCCCCTCCTAATGACTTTTGACTCAAGACCAAGGGCGGCAAGGACTGGCAGCAAAAACCTAAGGGTAGAGCCACTTTCATTGACATCAATAGTAACTGGTCCAGAGAATTTTTCTGGTGGATCAAAATAAAATTTATTTCCTATTTTTTTTACCCTAACCCCAAGGGCCTTTAGGGCATTAAGAGATGCCTCTATGTCCTTTGAAAGGTCATCAATCTCTATTACAGATTCTCCCCTTGCCAGCCCTCCACAAAAAATTGCACGATGGGCATAGGATTTTGATGTAATTGCAGAAATTTCTCCAGATAATTTTTTATTTTCAATAATTCTATTCATTTTCCTTACCTAAATCAATTATTTTTTTAAGCTCATCAAAAGTAATTTTTTTACTTATAACTTGACCAATTTTTACTGGAAGAATTACATTTATGAGATTTTTATTTATCTTCTTGTCGTGCTTTAAAATCTCCAAAATTTCTTCCGTCTCAAAGTCATAATCAGTTGGAAGATTATGATTTTTAAAGGCTCTTATTAAGTCTTCTGAGAAATCATCTTCCGCAAGCCCCATCTTGTAGGTAGCCCTTGCCATATAAATTGTTCCAATGCCAATGCTTTCGCCATGGTTTAGTTTATAATTTGAAAGAGATTCTATGCCATGACCGATAGTGTGACCCAGGTTTAGCTTTTGTCTCTTGCCCCTGTCCCTCTCGTCATCTCGCACAAAGTCCAGCTTAATATTTAAAGACTTATAAATAATTTTTTCATAGTCGAGTTTTTTTGCAGATTTTAAATAATCAAAAAACTCCCTATCCCTTAAGACGGAATATTTAAAAATTTCTGCAAGTCCATTGTTAATATTTCTCTGGTCAAGACTTTCCAAAAAACTGTAATCAATGTGGACATATTTTGGAAAATAAAAGGCGCCAATTTGATTTTTTAAATTCATAAAATTTATGCCATTTTTTCCGCCAACGGAAGAGTCGATCATGGAAAGAAGTGTAGTTGGCACAGAGATAAAGTCAATTCCCCTAAGATAAGTTGCTGCCACAAAACCAGATATATCGCCAACAACACCGCCACCAAAAGCAATGATTATGTCCCCTCTGTTAAAATTATTTTCCAGCAAAAATTTATTTATACTTATATAGTTTTCCATGGACTTGGATTTTTCTCCAGCAGGAAATTTATAAATAAAATAATTTAAGCCAGCCATAAGTTTTTTTAATCTCTCGCTGTAAATAGCAAATACAGTTTCGTCAGTTATAACTAAAAATTTTGCGTCTTCATTTTTAAATAAATAGTCCCTTAACTTTTCATCACTTTTATAATCAATATCTATTGTATAATTATTTTCTTTAACTTGAATTTTCATAAAACACTCCTATGCCTTGCTCTCTCTATAATAAAACAAAGATGCCTATAAATAAAGAATCTTCTTGTTTTTAAGCTAAAATATTTTTACTTTATCTTAATATCGTTGAAAAGTTTCGCTATCTATATTAAAATTTATTAGAGGTAATTAGATGAGAGATTATTTTAATTAAGATTATTTATTTTTTAGGAGGACAATCATGAATTTATTTAAAAAATTCTTACTTTTAAGTTCATTACTTTTTGTATCTCTTCTACTTATATTTGCTAATTCTGATAAATTAAATATTAAAAAGGAAACTATAGATATTGACCCTTCTGAAAACAAATTATTAACCTATGATGAAATGTTCAATACCATGCTAGAAGATGGATATACTGAAAGTGAAATATATTCTATTCTTGCTGGAGATTTTTCAAATAATAATGAAGCTGAATTAAAAGATTTTTCTTATGCTACATTATCTAAAGCTTTAAATGTAAGTCCAGACTATAAACCTACATTAAAATTTTATATTCAAGTTGATTCTCGTCATGGTGCTTATTATATTTATAAAATCTTAAAAGTTGATATGAATAGACAGTATAATTCAAAATCAAAAACTTTTGCAGGTAACATATACTATAACTTAGAAACTAACACAAAAATTTATTACTCAATTAATGGAGACTTCTATAATAACGGTACAATTAACACTACTGGTGGCGGAAGTGTTGGTATTGGCGAAGGTGGTGAATTGTATTTTTCTCTAACAGGAGCATCTTCGCATTTTAAATATTTCTATGAAGAAGATTATGTTCACTATTAGTTAAAAATTAAAACTTAACATATTAATAAAGAGTGGGGACACATGCCGTCCTCACTCTTATTTTTTCTTTATTAAAAGTATAATTGTTAAAAATAAAACTCCAATTAATACAATTGCCCCGCCTGGCTTTAGTCCTATATAAAAGGATGCCACAAGCCCTGTTATTGTAAAAATAAAACCAAAGATTGATGCAAGTATAGTGGTCTTTAAGTATCCCAGCTTAAACTGCATGGCTGATGCCACTGGCACTACCATTAGTGATGATATAATTAAAATCCCAACAGTTCTTGCAGAGACAGAAATTGTAACTGCAATTAAAATCATAAAAATTAAATTTACCCTATCAACATTTACTCCTGATAATCTCGCCGATGACTCGTCAAAGGAAATATACATGAGGTCAGTAAAAAGATAGAAAAATAAAATAAATACCACTACTGAAACTATTAAGATCAAATAAAAATCAAATTCTGGTATGGCAATTATAGAGCCGAAAAGATATTCTTCGAAGTTGGCACTTGTCTTTACAAAACCAGAAAAAAGTGATGCTAGACCAATGCCTGTGCTCATTAAGATTGCAGAGGAAATTTCTTGATAACCAGGAAATTTTGTCCTCACATATTCCAAAAATAAAGAGCCGAGAACACACAAGACTAGGGCTCCAAGAACTGGCGAAGTTGAAGTGATTAGTCCCAGCATTACACCAGCAAGGGACACATGGGATAGGGCATCGCCTATTACAGAAATCTTTTTATTGACAACTACAACACCCATGCAAGGGATAATTATTGACAAGAAGGCTCCAACTATTAGTGCCTTTATCATGTATGAATATTGAAAGATTTCCATTATTTCACTTCCCTAATTTTTTCGTCTTTTATCTCAAAAACTTTATTTACATTTTCTTCCACTTCTTCAAGATTGTGGGTGATCATTAAAATTGTAATATTGTGTTCTCTATTGATGTGGCTCAAAAGATGAAATAGTGAATCCTTAGATTCTCTGTCCACACCAGTCATGGGCTCGTCTAAGATTAAAAACTCAGGTGTGGCTACAAGGGTCTTGGCAATTAAAACTCTCTGCCTTTGACCACCAGATAACTCAGTGTACAGTCTATCCTTATATTTTTCCATGCCAACAAGACTTAGGTTATTTGTAATTTTTTCCCTGTCATAAGATTTTAATTTTCTAAAGCCCTTGTTCTTTGGATAAAGTGCAAGAGACAATAATTCTGTAACTGTTATTGGAAATTCCAAAGAAGATGGGACAGATAGTTGTGGCACATAGCCAATATCCTTTAATCCATTTTTTGTATAAAAAGAAACAGTGCCGGTAAGTGGTTTAAGTTGATTTAAAATCAGCTTAACTAAAGTCGACTTTCCGGCACCGTTAGAACCTATAAGGGCGATATAGTCGCCCCTATAGACATCAAAATTTATATCATCTAAAACTAAGTCATCGCTGTATTTAAAGCTTAGATTTTTGATTTCTAACAATTTTTCCTTCACTATTTTAAAGCACCTACTAAATTTTCTAAATTTTCTTCCATGATGCTAAAATAATCTTCATTATTTTTTATTTGTTCTTCGCTTAATCCTTCAATTGGTGAAAGGACCTTCACAAGGCATCCCGTTTCATCGGCAATAATTTTTGAAACTTTTGGATCAATTAACTCTTCTGTGAAAATAGTTGTGATTTTATTTTCTTTTACATAGTTAATTATCTCAGCCATTTTCTTTGCATCTGGCTCAGTTTCTGCATTTATACCCTTTATACCAATTTGAGTCAAATTGTAGTCCTTGCATAAGTATCCATAAGCTTCATGGCTAACTACAATAGTCTTATTTGGAAGAGGGCTTAATTGTTCAGAATATTTTGCATCAAGTTCATCTAACATTTTAGCATATTTTTGGTAATTTGACTCATAATAATCTGCATTTTCTTTGTCAAGTTCCACTAAAGCATTCTTTATGTTTTCCATTTCAATTTTTGCATTCTTTGGTGAAATCCAAACATGGGGATCCATTAGTCCATGGTGGTGACCTTCATGTTCATGATCCTCAGCTTCGTGATTTTGGTTGTTTTCAGCTGCTTCATGATTGTGATTTTCTTCTGCCCCTTCATGGTCGTGGTCATGATCTTCATCTTCGTGGTCATGATTTGACTTAATAAGTTCCACGCCTTCTGAAGCTTCCACTACTTTTAAATCCTTATTTGATAGAGAATCAATTACCTTGTCAGTCCATGATTCAAGACCTGCACCATTGTAGATAAATAAATCTGCATTTTCGAGTTTTTTTATGGCATTAGTATCTGGTTCCCAGCCATGAGGTTCAGTACCTTGTGGCATTACCATCTCAACATCAAGCTTGTCGCCAGCAATCTTTTTGGCAAAGTCATAGATTGGATAAACTGAGGCATAAACCTTTAGCCCTTCCTTGTTTTCTGTATCTTTCCCAGCATCCTTTGTTTCTGCTGCCTTAGAACAGCCTGAGAATAAAACTATTCCCGCTAATAAAATTAATAATTTTTTAATATTTTTCATTTTTCTTTTTTCCTCCTAAACAATAATGATTTCCATTAATTATTATAGCAAAATTTTTTCATTTTTAAAGTAATTTTTTAAATTAAATAAATTTTGATATAATACTTATAAGATTGAAAGCAGGTGAATTTTTGAAAAATTTTGAAGATATATTAAAGAAAAATAATTTAAAGGTAACTAAGGGAAGGCTTGCCCTTTTGGATCTTCTATATAATTCTCATGTACCCATGAATACAGAGGAAATTTTTGAAGCTGTGGACAAAAAATCTCTGCCTAGCTTCACTTCCCTTTACAGGATGCTAAATGAACTTACTGATAAAAATATTTTGAAGAAAAACTTGTATCACAATGGACTTTATTATTTTGAATTTGCAAATATGGGTCACAGACACTACATAGTTTGCGACAAATGCGGCAAAATTTCTGCCATAGAAAATTGTCCAATTTCAGATTTCGAAAAAATTGCTGAAGAAGAAACTGGCTACACTGTCACAAACCATATAGTTGAACTTCGTGGCATCTGTCCTGACTGCCAAAAAAATAGATAAACCACATTGTGGAATACTATTCACATGGCAAAATATTTCTTTACTTTTTCTATCATAGAGTTATAATATATTAAGTAAAATAAAAATTTATTTTACGTCCTTTACTTATATTTTGGCAAAAAAGAAGAGGCTTCTGTTCACCCCGCAGAAGCCTCTTTTGTCTTTATTATTGATATTAAATTAAGGTTGTGACAAATCCGCCTATTAAAATTAGTGGCACTCCAAAGAAACAAATTTGTGGAATACAAGTATCCTTGATGTGCTCATGTTGCCCGTCAACTGAAAGACCAGATGTAGGTCCTAAAGTTGTATCAGATGCTGGTGAACCTGCATCCCCACAAGCTGCTGCTACAGTTACAAGTAAAATAGTAGCTGGAATTGAATATCCAAGACTTGATGCAATTGGCACATAAATTGCTGAAATAATAGGAACTGTACCAAAGGATGTTCCTATTCCAAGAGTAATCATAAGTCCTAAAAGAATCATTACATAGGATGCTACAAGTTTTGAGCCACCTAAGAATTTAGTCGCTACTTGAACTAAATCGTCAACTGCTCCACACTCTTTAACTACTTCTGCATATCCTGCTGCCAAGAGCATTACAAAGGCAATAAATCCCATCATCTTAATGCCACCGTCAAGCATCTTTTGCATATCAGACCACTTAACTACGCCTGTTACAACTACAAATATTAGTCCAATTAAGGCTCCAAGTGGAAGTGAGTTTGTGAGAATTTGAACAACAACTGTTATTACTCCAGATAAAAGAACAATTATGTGTTTCTTTTCCAATTTTTCTGGCACTTCAATTATTTTACCTTCAACACTTTTAGTGTCATATTCCTTATCCTTCATAAAGAAAATCAAGCCAGCACATAGACCTAAAAACATTATAAGTGCAACTATCCAGTTAGTTCCTGTTACATCCTTATCTGTAATAGTAAGTCCTGATCTAGCAAAGGAATCTACAATCAAGCCGTGAAATATTGCACCATAACCAATAGGTAGGGCAATATAAGGTGCCTTGAGTCCGAAACCAAAGGAAACAGAAAGCATCTTTCTGTTCATTTTCATCTTGTTAGTCACTGCTAGAAGTGGTGGTATTAAAATTGGTATAAAAGCTATGTGAATTGGAATTATTGTTTCTGCCGCTATAGCAATTACAATTATAATTGCACATAGTAAAATTTTATTGTCCTTAACTAGCGAACCAATCTTCTTAGCCATTATATCTGCTGCACCAGTTTCTTGCATACAATAAGCCAGTGAACCTAATAGTATATAACTAAGAGCTGTTTCTGCATTATTTCCCATTCCTCCTATGAGAAGTTTCATCGTTTCTGTAATTCCTGTTCCAGAAAAAAGTCCTGCACATACTGCTGAAATCATCAGCGAGAAAAATACAGGGACTTTTGCTAAACATAAGGCTGCCAAAATAATTACTGACAGCACAACTGCATTTGTAAAAATCATTTTTCTCTCCTCTTCTTTCTAATTTCCTTTTACCCCTTTTATACATTTTAATCTAATTTTTTCATAAAAAAAAGACTTTTCTGTAATTAGAAAAATCTTTTCTATAATAAATATTAATTTAACTATGGTGTAAAAGAAAAATCTTCTTGACCTAAAATTAGTTGTTTATGGGTTTTTTATATGTTTTTGCCTTTACATCTCTTGGCTTTCATCTATAGACTCGCCATCATCTTGGACCTCAACTTGATTTTCTTTCTCATCGTATTCCTTTAAAATGTCCATAAATTCTTCGCCAGTTATTGTTTCTTGACGAAGAAGATATTCTGCAATGGCATGAAGAGCCCTGATGTTTTCTTTTAAAATTTTTCTAGCCTCATCGTGAGCCTGGTCAATAATTTTTTGGACTGCCTCGTCTATTTCATATTGTGTTTGTGGTGAACATTGTAATGATGTATCGCCACCAAGGTAAGCATTGGTCATTGATTCCAGTGCAACAAAGCCAAATTCATCTGTCATTCCAAATCTTGTAACCATAGCCTTGGCAATTTTTGTCGCCTTTTCAATGTCATTTGACGCACCACTTGTCCTGATGTTAAAAATTAATTCTTCAGCTGACCTTCCGCCAGTTAGGGTTACAATGCTATTTATGGCATCTTCCTTAGTCATAAGGAATTTTTCTTCCTCATCAACTTGCATAGTGTAGCCAAGAGCTCCTGATGTTCTTGGAATAATTGTAATTTTGTGAACTGGTGCAGAATCCTTTTGCTTTGCAGCAACAAGGGCGTGACCAACTTCGTGGTAGGCAATTATTCTCTTTTCCTTTGGAGAAATAACTGCATTTTTCTTTTCATAACCTGCAAGGACAACTTCTACAGATTCTTCCAAGTCTCTTTCACTCATTTTGTCTCTGCCTTCACGAACTGCACGAAGGGCTGCCTCATTTATCATGTTGGCAAGGTCGGCACCAGATGCACCTGCAGTGGCACGAGCAATTTTGTCATAATCTATATTTTCTTCCTTTTTTATGTCCTTGGCATGAACTCTTAGTATTGCTATCCTTCCACTTAAGTCAGGTAGCTCAACTGGTATTCTCCTGTCAAATCTTCCTGGTCTTAAAAGAGCTGGATCAAGAGAATCTGGCCTATTTGTGGCAGCGAGAATTACAACTCCAGCCTTGGCGTCAAAGCCGTCCATCTCTGAAAGAAGTTGGTTAAGAGTTTGCTCTCTTTCATCGTTGCCAGAAATTCCAGACCCATCTCTTCTCTTGCCAATTGTGTCGATTTCGTCAATAAAAATTATGCAAGGAGCCTTTTCTACTGCTTGCTTAAATAAGTCTCTAACCTTAGCAGCACCAAGACCTACAAACATTTCAACGAAGGCTGAACCTGAAATTGAAAAGAAGGGTACCTCTGCTTCACTTGCCACAGCCTTGGCAAGAAGAGTCTTACCAGTGCCTGGAGGACCAACTAATAGGGCCCCCTTAGGTAGTTTTGCACCAATTTCTGTGTACTTCTTTGGATTGTGTAAAAAGTCCACAAGTTCTGACAAGGCTTCCTTTGCCTCATCTTGTCCCGCTACATTTTCGAATTTAATTCCATCAGTAGATTCAACATAGATCTTTGCTCCACTTTTGCCAAGACTCATGGGACCAACATCGCCCATTCTCTTGAAAATAAATTTTGAGAGAAAGATCCAAAAGGCAATAAGAATTGCAAAGGTAGCAATAGTTGAAATTATAAAGGAAAGCACTGGATTCATTTCAGGCTTATAAACTTGAGCAGACTTTACATTTTTATTTACTAACCTATCAACTAAATTTGGATCATACATCCTATTAGTTTCATACTTAACTTTCTTCCCATCTTTTTCTATTTCAAAGGCAATGGTCCTATCTCGAACCTCTGCCTTTTTAACTTCGCCCCTGTTGACAAGATTTACAAAGGAAACATAGTCAATTTCTTTTATGTCCTTTTCCTTGTTAAGCCTTGGCACAAAAACTATGGCGACTAGGTAAAAAATCACTATCGCCAAAATTACATAGAGAATTGTGGGAATATATTTATTAAAATTATTTTTGTTGTTAGACAAAATTTTCCCCTTTCTAAAGTTTTTTAAAGAAAAAATTTGGGACCAAGTCCCAAAATTAATCTAGCCTTCTTCTATTTTCCATGGCAGTCTGAATGGTGATCTCGTCGTAAAACTCAAGATCTCCTCCAACTGGCAAGCCGTATCCTATTCTCGAAACTGTAATATCAAAGTCCTTTAAAATATTTTTTATATAAGTTGCAGTTGCATCGCCATCAACAGTGGGATTAGTTGCAACTATTACTTCTTTAATATTTTCCTTTTTCACTCTCTCAATGAGTTCCTTTACCCTTACATCTTCTGGCGATTTCCCCTTTAGTGGCGAAATTACACCGTGAAGTACATGGTATTTTCCACGAAAGCTGTTAGACCTCTCCATGGCGTCTACATCCTTGGGGCTTTCTACTACGCAAATAATAGAGTCGTCCCTTATCTTACTTGAACAAATATGGCAGGGGTCGCTGTCAGCATAATTCATACAAATGGAACACTGAACTGTATTTCTCTTTGCAGCAATGATGGCATCACTTAAACTTACAACTTCAGCATCATCGAGACCTATAATGTGATAGGCAAGCCTTTGAGCAGTTTTAGAACCAATCCCAGGAAGTCTATTTAATTTTTTTATTAAATCTTCAATAGGACCAATTTCTTTGTTCATCTTATAGCCCCGGAATATTTAATCCACCAGTTAATTTGCCCATTTGAGAATTCATTTTGCTTTCAGCATTTCTCATAGCTTCATTTACTGCAGCCACGATTAGATCTTCAAGCATTTCAACATCATCAGGATCAACTGCATCTTTGTCAAGCTTAATAGAAATAAGTTCCTTGTTTCCATTTACAGTTGCACAAACTGCTCCGCCACCAGAAGTTGCAGAAATTTCTTCATTTGCCAAATTTTCTTGCATTTCTTCCATTTGTTTTTGAAGCTTTTCAATTTGCTTCATCATATTATTTCTTCCGCCTCCACCAGGGAAGCCGTTAAATCCACCTCTAGCCATATTTCCTCCTAAATTTCTTCTATATTATTTTTCCCAAAAATTTCTTCTAACTTGTCTGCTCCAGCTTTTTGAAGTTTAAACCTAACATCAATATCCTTGCCGTAAATGGACTTTAATAGGTCTGGCAAAATATTTTTTCTCTCAGGCTCTGAGCAGTAATTGTAGTAAAATTCATACCCCTCTTGAAAAACTACTTCTAAAATATTGTCGTGAAACTTTTCTAGTTTAGCAAAGGTCAAAAATCCTCCAAAGCCAGTGTAACTTTTAGATTTAAGTTCTGCTAGAATTTTTCCCCAATCGCTGTTTATTTTTTCAAGAGAAAGTGTAACTTCTCCAACTTGATTAACTTCACTATTATCCTCTATTATAGCAGATTGATTTGATTTTTCAATTGACTGGTCCTCTCCCCCATCCCTTAAAATATAATGGTCAGAATTATTTGGGATTTCTTTTTTATCAGTAACCTTATCAAGATTTTTTTCTATATCTGATTTATTCATTGCAGGAAAAACTTCTTCATGCCTAAAATTATTTGCAAGCCCCTTATTTTCAAGGCTACTTAACTTGTCTTCCAAGGCCTTAAGTCTTAGAGCCATGTCGTCTTTTACAAGTCTCTTGCAAATTTTTATTGCATTCATTTCGAAGACCACGCGCTTATTGTCTGCATATTTTATTTCCACTGCAAGATTTTTTAAAATGTCGATAATAATAAGTAGGTCTTCTAGGTCAATTTCTCCAGCCATTTCTTGAAACTCACTTAAGTGAGATGTATAGATTATTTTTTTCGGGTCCTTTAAAGTTTTTACCAGTAAAAAATCTCTAAAGTGATTTAAAATTTGTGAAGAAAGAGTGTTAAAGTCCACGCCCTCTTTATAAATTTCATCAATGGCATAAAGTGCCCCAGCTACATCTTTTTCCACAAGAGCCCTTGAAAGTGAAAATAAAAGTTCTGATGAGGAAATACCAAGGACTTCCATGGCATCTTCTAACTTTATATGGTCCCTATTCTTTGTAATAAGTTGGTCCAAAACTGAAAGGGCATCTCTCATTGCACCATCAGAAGACTTGGCAATAAGAGTAAAAACTTCCTCGTCACAGGATTTTCCCTCAAGGTCTGTAATTTTTTTTAAGTTTTCTGTAATTTCTTCTATAGAAATTCTCTTAAAATTATATTTTTGAGACCTAGATAAAATTGTGGCAGGAATTTTTTGTATTTCAGTAGTTGCAAGTATAAATATTAAATGTCTTGGCGGCTCTTCCAAAATTTTTAAGAGGGCATTAAAGGCTCCCTTGGAGAGCATGTGAACCTCGTCAATTATGTAGACCTTGTACTTTAAAGATTGAGGCGGATAAATTACTTTTTCCTTTAGCTCTCTTATATCGTCAACACCATTGTTACTTGCGGCATCCATTTCCACTACATCTAAAACTGATTCGCTTAAGATAGCCTTGCAATTTTCACACTCATTGCAGGGATTGCCATCAATAGGATGAAGACAATTTACTGCACGGGACAAAATTTTTGCAGCAGATGTCTTTCCCGTTCCCCTAGTTCCTTGAAATATATAGGCGTGACTTATTTCACCATTTTTTACTTGATTCTTTAATGAAGTTGTAACTGCTTCTTGACCACAAATCTCGTCAAAGGTTTTTGGCCTGTATTTTCTATATAATGCTTTGTACATTTTCTCACCTAAAATAATTATACATGAAAAAATTTTTTATTAAATTAAATTTAAGGATTTAGAGACAATTTTTCTTTTTCCAAAATATTTAACATCCTCTTCACATAATTTTCACATGGCAAGTATATTATGTAGACAAATCAAAGAAACAATGTGTTTCAAATAGGAGGATTTATTAAAATGAAAAATTTAAAGAAAATAGCAAGCGTTGGAATGATCTCTGTATTAATGTTAGGTATGGTAGCATGCCAAGGCGCTAACAAAAAAGCTGAAGAAGCTGCTAACGCTAAAGAAAATGCAGTAGAAGAACAAGCTGAAGCTAACAAAGCTAAAGTTGAAGCTAACGCTAAAGAAGCTGAAGCTGATGTAAAAGCTGAAGAAGAAGAAGCTAAAGAAGAAATCAACGCTAAAGCTGAAAACGCAAAAGCAGAAGAAGCTACTAACCAAGCTAACGCTGAAAAAGAAGCAAAATAATTTAGCTTAACTTTTAAAGGAAGCCTTTCGAGGCTTCTTTTTTTACATAATTTTACTTTTAAATACATTTTTTTTGCTGGTAAGAGCTTTTGTAATTCTTTAATTTACTATATAAAAGATTTGTCCACTAGTAAAAATATGTTATAATATTTTAATAGAAATAATGAAAGAAGGTGCTAAATTGTTTTGTCCAAAATGTGGAAATCCTGTCTCTAAAGAGGACAACTTTTGTGCTTCCTGTGGTCACAACTTAAAGGATGTCAAGGTAAGAATTACATCCAAGGTAGATGACAAAAAAGAAGACACCACTAAGGTAAAAAAAGTTTCTGAACACACTAGAGTCTTTAATCCAAAGTCTCTTGATGCCATTGACACCACTGATGAACTCAAAAACATTATTGCTGAAGTAGACAGAAAAATTTCCAAAAATATTGAAGACTACCAAAAGGGCAATGTCCAATCAAAATCACCTGCAAAGGAAAAGATAATTAAAAAATCTCCTGCAAAGGATATTGATATAGAAAAAAAATCTAAAGTTTCTGAAAAGAAACTTGATCCTATTGACACAAAAAAAGCTGACAAAGAATTTTTAGCTGCCAATAATGATGTTAAATCTGAATTTGGCATGAGCCAAAAAGAACTGGTTAGAAGAGTTCAAGAAGAGCTAAAAAAATCAAATTATAAGGAAAAGGAAAAAACTTCTTCTGCAAAAGAAGAAAAATCTTCACAAGATATCATCTCTAAGGATGATTCTTTTGAAAATTCCTATAATTTAGAAGATATAAAAATTGATAAGGATAAGAAATTTTCTTTAAAAGAAAAGTGGAAAAATTTCATTAACGAAGAAGACGATGAATTTTCTATTTTCTCAAGCATAAAAGACGACAGCAAGAAAAAAGAAGACACGAGAAATTTGGAGATAAGCAAATCTCTTAAAGATTCAGAAAAAACTTTTGAGAACACTCTTTCCACTCCAAAGATTGATATTGAAAATGCCATAAAAAAATCTGAAGAGGAAAAAAAGAAAAAAGCAAAAGAAGCTGAAGAAGAAAAAAAATCAAAAGAAATTATTTCTGACAAAAAAGACCATGATAAAATTAAAGCTTCTGGCGAAGAAAAAATTTCTAAGGATTCAAAAGCTTCAGAAAAAGTAGAGCCCCTAGAAAAAGAGGCAGCAACTCTTCTTAAAGAGAAAAAATCTAAAAATCTCAAGGCACTATTTTCCTTTAAAGACAAGGGCGAAAAACCTGTCAAGGAAATAAATTCTGTGGATTCAAAGGTTGACAAGGTCATTGAAGAAGACCTATCCAACAAGGTAAGCGACGTGGAAACAAAAATTTCACAAAAATCCATGGACGGTCTGGACAAGGTTTTAGACTTTTTAAGTAAAATTACCAACAAGATTTCAAATTACGTTGGCGACTTTGGCTCAAAGGAAAGTAAAATTGTAATTGGAATAGGCGCTTTATTAAATGCCCTTGCACTTTTAATTGGCAGCGGGTCTTTTAGATTTATTTTAATTTTATTTTTAATTCTTAAAATGGTCTTTGACTATTTTGAATTTTATGTACCACTTAATATTGCAACTGACAGAGACGACATTGACACATCTTATCCTGAAGTGAAAAAATTCGCCCTTATAAACTGGATAATTTGTAAGGTATTTTTGTTCCTTGGCTTTTTAATTTCACCCTTCGGTGGCTTCTTAAAATACAACATGTTGCAAGCCTTGACAGCAATGCCTCTTGCCACATTTTTATTAGTTGTGCTTTCTGTCTTAATTGCAATCACTCTTTACAGCAGAGAGTTTATTGGAAGATCAAAAATTAATTTCATTGGCTGGTACGCCATTGCCTTTACACTTTTTGAACTTCTATTTAAGATGATTTGGTTCATAATTAACTTTATTTTCGTAACACTTTTTTAAGATATTTTATATTATTAATTAATAATGGTTATATTATTCATAATTAAACCTTTTTCTTAATGTTGTTTAAATAGGAGGTTATAGCTTGAAGTTAAAAAATTTTAACTTAATAACTTCATTAGTTTTTGTATGTGTATTATGTACAAATCTTGTTTTTGCAAAGTCCGATAATTCTGTAATTTTCTTAAATTCTGAAAACAGGTAATTTGAAGTATCTATTGATGAATTAAATAATGGTATAACTAATTTCTTTAAATAATTAAACTATGAAATTTTTTAGAAAAATAATTTTTAGATATAAATTAGAAAAGAAAATGCGAAAAGAATGCAAAGAAAAAGGATTTATTATGGGTAGTTGCTGGTATGATGACGAAGATGGCAAGCGAGTTAGTTTTTCTTACACTTGTGAGGAAAGTCTAATAAAAGCTAGAATACAAGATTTATATTTAAAAATTCATGAACTACTTGCAAAAATAATATTAATGATTAGAAAACAAAAAGGAGAACAGTAAACTCGAACTGCTCTCCTTTTTTCATGCAAATTTTTAAAATTAATAATAACTTTTGTGATCTGTCTCTAAATATTTTTTCAGGTCACTTGGCTTATAAATTCCCTTGTCTGTCACAAAGCCTGTAATAAGTTCTGGTGGCGTTATGTCAAAGGAAGGATAAATTGCCTTTACTCCCTCTGCTGTGTGGTCTCCTAATACAAGTGAAGGGTCACGAAGTTCAATTACTATATCGTCTTTAGCTTTCTTTTCCCCATCTGGCATGCCCGTTACATAAAAGGGCACCTTAAACTGGCGAGCCACGATGGCAATTTGATGAGTGCCAACTTTATTTGCCACATGACCATCTAAAGTTATTGTGTCCGATGCCGATGTAAATAAGTCTATGCCTATATTTTCCATGGTGTAGGCAACCATATTGTCTGTTATGACTGTGGTGTCAAAACCCATTTGGCTTATGCATGTTGCAGTGAGCCTAGCCCCTTGATAGTAGGGTCTAGTTTCGGCGCAGTAGAATTTAACATTCTTCCCTTGCTCTTTTAAAGTCCTAGTCATTGTGCCAATAATTGTCTCTGCAAAACATTGGGTCAAAACTTTTCCCCCATCAGGTATCAAATCGCAGAGATATTTTGCAACTTCATTCATGGCGCTGTATCTTCTGTTTAAAGAATTTATAGATTCTTGGAAAAGAGCCTCCACTACGTCATCTCCACTTTCCATTGCCTTTTTGGCAGCTTCTATAGACCCTCTAGTGACTTTTTTAAGTCTTGTAGATGTAGTTGGTCTTGCAGTGGAAATTGTCTCTGCTGCACCTTCTAAGAAGTTTAATAACTCTTCGCCCCTTAAATCTCTCGCCTCATAGGCTGCAAGTGCCATGCCCATTCCTGCTGCTGTGTAGGGTCCTGCCGACTGTGTCACCATGTCCTTAATAGCTTTTGCAACTTCCTTGTGAGTCCTACATATTTCAAAGCGTATTTCCTTGGGATAGACTCTCCTGTCTAAAATCCTAACTTCTCCATCTTCATACCAAGCCACATTTTCATATTTTAGCATAAAGGGCATATCATAATCTTGTCTCTTCATTTATTCCAACTCCCCAATTATTTTCACAATCAAATTTTTTAATTTTGGCGAAACTTCCCTTGCCACATCTTCAACTTCGCTTCCGTCCATATTTTCTATGCGATCAGAGGAATAATTTGTGGCAACTGAAAAGGCAAGGACCCTTATGCCGCAATGACCAGCCGTCAAAGTTTCTGTAATAGTTGACATACCAACTAAGTCGCCGCCAAGACTTCTTATTGCCCTAATTTCTGATGGTGATTCAAAAAATGGTCCTACAGTGAAGAAGTAAACTCCTTCCTTTAAGTCAATCCCCTCTTCAAGGGCAGATTTTTTTGCTATCCTTCTAAGTTCCTTGTCATATAAATTGTCAATGGGATAAAATCTTTCACCAAATTCTGACAAATTGTTGCCCCTAGTTGGGCTCACGCCAGCAAAATTTATGTGGTCTCTAATTAGGCAAATATCTCCTGGATAAAAATTATAATTCACAGCTCCAGCTGCATTTGTAAGAATTAAATTTTTTACCCCAAGGAGCTTTAAAACATAAACTGGCATGGCAAGTTCGTCAAAGTCATAGCCTTCATAGTAGTGAAATCTTTTGGTCATGCAAATTACAAACTTGCCTGATAATTTTCCAAAAATAAATTTTCCCTCACTATTACTTGTGGAAACCAAAAAATTTGGCACATCTCTGTAGTCAATTTCTAGCTTATTTTCCATTTCATCTAAAAGATTTTCAAGACCTGTGCCGAGAATTATGGCAAGCTCTGGCCTTGTTTTTATCTTTTCTAAAATATAGTCTGCACTTTTTTTATAATTTTCAAAAATTTTTTTCTTTAACATAGTATCTCTCCATTTATCTTTAGTCTAACACAGGATAAGCAATTGTCAATTGCAGGTAAGATGTGATAAATTATATTTGAGGTGCGACATGAATTACAGAAAAATTTTAGTAGAATATGGAAAAAAACTTTTAGATAAAAAATTAGTGGCAGGCACTAGCGGCAATTTAAGCCTTAGGGGTCAAGATGATGAAATTTACATTAGCCCAAGTGGCATGGACTACTTAGAAATTACAGAAGATGACATTGTAAAAATAAATTTTAAGGGTGAAAGATTAGAGGGAGACAAAAAACCTTCCTCAGAGTGGATGATGCACGCGGAAATTTATAAAAATTATCCATCCTACAATGCCATAGTCCACACTCATTCAAGTTTTGCCACAGCCTTTGCAGTTTCACGAAAAAAAATTCCCCTAATTTTAATTGAGATGGAACCCTTTTTAGGTGGCGAGATTGAAGTAGCTCCCTTTGAGCCTTCAGGATCCCTTGAACTTGCAAGGTCTATCCTTCCCTATTTGAAAAAATCAAACTCCTGCCTACTAGCAAATCACGGGGTTGTCTCTTGCGGCAAGGACATGGAGTCTGCCTTTTTATCAGCAGAATATGTGGAAGACGCGGCAAAAATTTACTATTACTCCTTAAATATAGGCGATCCAAAAATAATTTCATAATAGATTTAAAAATAACGCAAAAAAGACAGTCCCCCCTGTCTTTTTTTCTGTACCTATAAATTTTTACCACTAAAAATTTTCCTTGAGCAATAATAAAAAATTTAAATAGCCTTTATGTGACAAGATTCCATTACGCTAATGGCTGCTGCCTTCTTTTCCTCTGTAAGTCCCTCTGTCAAATCTTTGTAGATATAAATATTTTTTTCTGGCAAAAATCCCTTTACCAATAAGGCATTGGAAACTACGCAAATATCTGTCACAAGTCCCAAGAAATAAATGCTATCTATGCCCTCTTTTTCATCTAAACTTTTTAAATACTCTCCCAGTTCAATGGATGCAAAAGTATTTTTTTCAAATTTTTTCGCCCTATCAAAATTTTTTGTTTCCTTTAATGCGTCTGCAATTTCGTGACCCCATGTACCCTTTATGCAGTGTTCAATGGGAAGATTTTCTCCTTCCTTTGTCTTTAAATAGTCTTCATAATGGGTATCCAGGGTGTAAATTATTTCTCCCTTAAATTCCTCTACCTTTTCCACAACTTTATCTAAAAGTTTTTCTGTCTTTTTTCCCTTTAGAGAGCCACTTATAAAATCATTCTGCATGTCAATTACAACTAATGCGTCCATGTCCTCACTCCTTTATCCTATGATACAACAAGTTTTACATATTTTAAAGTTCACTGTATAATATTTTGGGGTGAATTATGAAATACAAGAGTGTTTTAAAAGCAGAATTTTTATATAGAAAAAATAGATTTATCGCTCTTTGCAAAAAGGGTTTCTTGACTCTTACTGTTTATGTGCCAAACACTGGCAGGTGCAAGGAAATTTTAAGAGAAGGTGCCACAGTTTTTCTAACTTATAATGACAGTCCCAATAGAAAGACTTCCTACACCCTCATTGCCGTCATGAAGGGCGATAAAATTATAAATATTGACTCACAAGCTCCCAACGAGGTAGCTTACCAGGCATTTTTGCAAAATAAAATTGACCTTGGCTTTAAATATAATAAAATAAAAAGAGAATACTCTCATGGCGATTCCCGCTTTGATTTTTATTTAGAAGGCGAAGGCAAAAGGGCTCTTTTAGAAGTCAAGGGCGTGACTCTTGAAAATAAGGGTATCGTCTCCTTCCCCGATGCGCCAACTACAAGGGGACTTAAGCATATAAATGGTCTCATTGATGCTAGTGGCGAATACTTAACTTACATCCTCTTTGTAATTCAAATGAAGGGCGTAAAGTTTTTCACGCCAAATTACCTGACAGATAAAAATTTTTCGCAGGGACTTATAAGGGCAAGAGAGGCTGGGGTAAAAATTCTCGCCTACGACTGCCTTGTCACGAGAAATTCACTGGAAATATCAGAAAAAGTGCCTGTAGTTTTGGAGGAAACATGGAATTTAGACTTGCAAGAGAATTAGATAGAGAAAAAATCGAAAAAATTTATGAAGATGGCTCTCTTAAATTAAAATCGCTGGGCATAAACCAGTGGCAGGGTCCTGACAAGCCAAATTTAAATAATTTTAAAGATCTTATAGAAAACAGAAATATTTATGTCTTAGAAGACCAAGGAAAAGTAGTGTCCACTGTAATAATTTACGACCATGATGAGGACTATGAAAATAATTTAGCTGGAGAATGGAAAAGTCCAAGGCCCTATGTGGCTCTTCACAGGATTGGAACTCTCGAGAGTGAAAGAAAAAAGGGCTATGGCAGAAAAATTATTGAATTTGCAGAAGCCTATGCAAGGGAAAATAATTTTAAATCAGTTCGCATTGACACCCACAGAGAAAATAAGTCCATGCAAAATCTTTTAAACTCAATGGAATATTCTTATGTGGGACTAGTTTATCTTGGCGGCAAAAGTGAAAGATTTGCCTATGAAAAAGTATTGGGAGCTTAATATGTTTAAAGATAGAGAAGACAAGAGATTTATAAAAATTTTTAAGGAGGGCTCTCTTACTGAGTCCATACAAATTCTATTAGACACTGAGACGGGAGTTAACTATATACACCTAAATGCAGGCTACGGAATCAGCCTCACTCCCCTCCTAGACTCTGATGGAAAAGTTGTAGTTTCAAGCGAAAGAGAAATACAAAATTATATTGAAAGAAATTAAAAAAAGCCACAGCTTACAAAAATCTTAAAGTAAACTGTGGTTTTTATTTAAATTAAAAGTGGCAAGAAAACTGTGGCAAGTCCTAAGAAGATAAAAAATCCAAATACATCTGTAAATGTTGTTAGAAAAATTGATGAGGCTATGGCTGGGTCTATTTTCATCTTATCCAAGACCAGTGGAATGAGAAAGCCCATGGAGCAGGCAATTATCATGTTGGCAATCATGGCTAAGAATAAAATAAATCCTAAATAGATATTGTGATGCCAAAATACAAAAACTCCTGCCGCCAAAATTCCTATAATGGCTCCTTCAAAAAGTCCCAAAAATATTTCCTTAAAAATGAGTTTATAATCCTCTTTGAGGGACAATTCACCACGAGCGAGTGATGTAAGTATAATTGAAAGAGTTTGTGAGCCTGCGTTGCCGCCCATTCCAGTTACAATTGGCATGGCTGCAGATAGGACGACTACCTGTGAAATTGTGGACTCAAAACCCTTTACAACAGATGATGCCAAAAAGGCTGTCAGTAAATTTACAATTAACCAGGGAATCCTGCTCTTAAAGGAGTCAAACCAAGTTGAGTCATAAACTTCATCTGCATTAACACCGTGCATCTGCAAAATATCTTCATTGTGCTCTTGGTCGATGATGGCGATGATGTCTTCTGATGTAATAACGCCAAGGATTGCCATGTTGCTGTTTACTACTGGCAAAATGTCAAGCTCGTACTTGCTAAAGAGGTTTGCTGCAACTTCTTGGTCATCAGTGCCATATACATAAAAGTCCACTTCTTCCAAGATATCTCTTAAAGCTGTCTTTGCATTGGAAACCAAAAGGTCCCTAATTGTCACAATGCCTTGCAGTCTGTGATAATCGTCTGTTACAAAAATTTCGTCAATAATTTCCGTCTCAGGTGAAATTGCCCTAAGTTTTTTTATGGCTTCTTCTGCCGTCAAATTTTCCTTTAGGGCAATAAAATTTGTGGTCATGATACCGCCGGCAGACTCTTCGTCAAAGGAAAGTATCATCTTCAAGGTGTTTTTCTCTGCACTTTTCATTGAGGACAAGATTGCCTTTCTCCTCACAGTGGAAAGAACACCCAAAAGGTCGGCAACTATTGAAGTTTCCATGTGAGCAAAAATATCTATTAAATCATCATCAGTAAAATATGCCATCATCCTTGCGCTAAGGTCATCTTCTGCCGATTCAAAGAGAAGTGCCATGTTGTCGTGGCTTACTAGGCTGACAAAAGTTTCCAGTTCCTCATCTTCCAAGTCCTCTGCCTCCAGGGCAATATCCACAGGGTGATACTCATCAAAGAGACTGTTTAAGAGCATGTCATCTTTTATTTTAATTATTTTTCTTATCTCTTCATTTAAATCCATTTTAATCACCTGCCAAAGTTTCTAAATCTGTTACAAAAGATGAAATTTCATTTTTCATTCCATTTGTGTATCGGGAGTACATTAAGTATAATTCATTTTTTGCCCTAGTCATGGCAACATAAAAGAGTCTTCGCTCTTCACAAAAAAGCTCTTCATCTTCTCTTATGGCATCAAGACTTGCAGTAGAGGGCAAAGTCCCCTCATATAAGTCTACAACAAAAACTCGGGAAAACTCAAGCCCCTTGGCAGAATGAATAGTTGAAAAAGTTAAATTTGCCTTATTACTTCTTGGCTTTAAGAGGTCGTACTCCAACTCCTTTAACCTTCCAATAAATAAATCCAGAGACTCAGTGTTTTTTGCAATTAACTTTAAATAGTAGAGGTATTCGTTTAAAGTCGCCTCTGTTTCCATGAATCTCTTGGCATTTTCTCTTAAATATTTTCCATAACCCATTTCCTTGTCTATATAATTAATGGCATCGTAGACATTAGATCTTGCAATTTTTCTAAAGCCAACTAATAACTTGTTAATATTTTTGTGGTAGTAAGATGGAAGTCCTGGATAATCCTTTAAAATATTAAAAATATTTTTGCCCCTATTTCTCTTCATATAGTCGATATGCTTTTTGGAAATGTAGCCATCTAATTTAAAGTAAAATTTTTCGTAGAGGTCAATATCAGAAAGATCATGAGAAAAATTTAAAATATCTAGAATATCACGAGTTATAAAGTGAGAAAAGAACTTAGTCTTTTTGTCCTTTATATTAAAATCATAATTTTTTCTCTCAAAATACTCCACAAGACCAATGCTGGATAGATTGTTTCTGTATAAAACACAAAGGTCCCCTGCCTCCTTTTGAAGTTCCCTTTCGATAAAGGCATACTGGTCCTTGGGCTCCTTGACCTTAATAATATTTACAGGCTTAGCAAAGGGATTGTCTGTGACAACAGTTTTTTCGAAGCGATTTTCATTTTGGGCAATAAAAATATTTGCAATGTTTACAATATTTTTTGTTGAACGAAAATTTTCTTCCATATAAAAAGTCGCAATGTCCTCATAGTCTTTTTGCAGCTTAAAAAGTTCTTCAGTGCTGGCGCCCCTAAAGCCGTAAATAGATTGGTCGTCGTCAGCAACAACAAATAAGTTGTTGTCAGGCTTAGCCAAAAGTTTTAAAACTTGAAACTGACTCCTACTTGTGTCTTGCCCCTCGTCAAGCTGAATAAATTTGAACCTATCTCTATATTTTTTTCTTATAGATGCATTACTTTTTAAAATCTCATAAGCTAGATTTATCATGTCGTCAAAGTCAATTAAATTTTTGTCCTTTTTATACTTTTCATAGGTCTCATAAAAGTTGACGAAGTTGTCAGTGTCGCATCTTTTTGTCTTGGCAAAGGAAGCTGGACTTAGCATCATATTTTTGCAGTAGCCAACTTCAGAAATTGCCGTCTCAATTCGCTCTTCAGTGGGATAAGTTTTGTTGACATCTCTATAAATATCTCTTAAAATTTCATATTTTTTCTTTAAATTTGAATCAATGAGGCTAAGGGACTTGCCAGATTTTTTAGAGTAATCTCGAACTATGGAATAACAAAAGGCGTGAATAGTGGAAAAGACAACATTTTTATCCTCAAACATTAAATTGTAACGCATCTTAATGTCAACAGCTTGCGCCTTGGAAAAAGTAATAGTAAGAATGCTCTTTGGGTCCACTCCCCTATCTATTAATCTCTTAGTCCTATGTAAAATCATAGTTGTCTTGCCTGCGCCAGGAACAGCAAGAACTATTGCAGGTCCCTTAAAATGTTCCACAGCTTTTAATTGACTAGATGTTAATTTCACATTATCCCTCCCACTCTAGTGTAAACTATTTCATAAATATTTTAAATCTATTTTTTTAACCCTGCTATTGTGATATAATTTAAATATAAACTGGTTTAGGGGGTATTACTATGTTAATGACAAATTTCTTGCAAAAAAGAAAGTCTGTCAGAAATTTTAAAACGGACACAGTTCCAAGAGATGCCTTGGAAAATATAAAATTACTTATGGACGAAATGGGAACTAATGAAAGCGGCATAAGTTTTTCTCTTTATGAAAACGGAAAAATTGTTGCTGAAGGACTAAGAGGCAAAGCAGGCTATGCAGGAGTCATGATAGAAGCTCCACACTACATTGCACTAGACATTGACGGAGACAAACCGCTTAACATATTAAAGGGTGGCTACTGCCTAGAAAAATTAAACACAAAAATTGTTGACCTTGACATAGACACTTGTTGGATTACAGTTGATAGCGTTGATGCAGACACAAAAAGAGCCATCTTCGGAGAAAATGGCACAGGCATAGATTATCTAATTGCTCTTGGCTATGGACAAAAGAAAAAATTATTTGACCCAGAAGTTACAAGTTCAAGACTTAGCGTTGAAGAAATTGTCTTCGCAGATACAATTGGAAATCCTATTTCCATAGAAACACTTGAAAACTATGGCGTCTTCGATGTATTTTCATCAGTAAGATATGCACCAAGTCACAAAAATTTCCAACCTTGGAGATTTGTCCTTAAGGGATCAGAAGTTGATGCTTATATGGTAAAATCTGATGAAGACAACAGATCACTTATCGACATGGGCGTAATCTTATTCTACATGGAAGAAATGCTAAAGACTATTGGCATAAATAAAAAATGGACAATCGACTTAAAGGACGCAGGTAAATATTATTACATCGGTTCCTTTACTTTATAAAATTTAAACATTAAAAAGAAGCTCATTCACTTAGAGCTTCTTTTTTTCTGTATTCACTTGGACTTAGTCCCGTAAATTTTTTAAAGGACCTTGTGAAATTTGATGGACTTGTGAGACCAAGTTCCATAGAAATTTCTGTTATGTTTTTATCTGTATTCATTAAAATTTCTTCTGCTTTCATCATCCTTAAATTGTTGAGGTACTTTATAGGAGTGTACTGAAATTTTCTGATGAATTTTTTGTTTAGGTTTGACTTCGAGATTTTAAATTTCTTGGTAAGTAAGTCTAAGGTAATATCCTTATCTAAGTTTTCTTTAATAAACTCTTCAATTAAAATAATTTCTTCGCTTTTTTCTTCCTTTTGATAAGATTTTCTTATTTCTGAAGTTTTTTCTCGTGTAATATCGTAAATTAAATCCAGAGCCTTTATAGAAATCCCCAAGATATCTTCACTTTTTAGGACTTGGATAAGTTCATTGGCCCTTTGAATTAGTCTTTCATTCCTATATACAAAACCCATATCCTTTATTGAATTTATTTTTTTCAAAAATTCCACTAGGATTTTACCGTAAAAGGAATCCTTATCTATCTGGTTTTCAAAAATGAAAAAGTTAAAGGCCTGAACCCTGTCCTTGGTTGTATAGGATTCCCTTGCATAGGGAAGGGCCTTGCCAATAAAAATTTCTCGAGTTATTAAAATTTTTGTATCATTGATATAGGTAAAGTAATTACCTTCATAGCTATAAGAAATCCTATAACCCTTCATCCCCTTACTATCAGAAGCCTGCACTTGATACTTTTCTCTTAAGTCAATATACATGAGCATAAGTCCTGGGAAAAGTTTATAATTTTTCATTTTATTTTTAGGATGGCTTATCCCTCGATACTCTATAAAATCATCATTATCATCGACGACTTCAAAGTCCCAAGAAGCTAAATTCTTATTATTTTTCATTTACAAACTCCAAAATATTTTCTTTCGAACTTTTTATAAATTCAATACACGATTACAAATTAAACTTGCAAATTCAAAATCATGGGTAGCTATAAAAATAATTTTATCTTTTGAATGTAACTTTAATAATTCTACAGTTTTAATCATATTTTTATAATCAAGCCCACTTGTAGGCTCGTCTAAAATAAAAATTTCTTTGTTACACAATAGTCCACAAACTATTGCAAGTCTTTGCTTTTGTCCCCCAGACAAAGTGTTAGGGTGGCTATTTTTATAATTATATAAGTCAAAATCATTTAGTAGTTCATTAATTAAATCATCTTTTGCGTTCTTTATGCCTAATTTACACTCAGCAAAGACACTCTCAGCAAATAATTGATAATTTACGTCTTGCATAACCATATAAGATATTTGCTTTCTTGCTTTTTCATCAATTTTTTTAGATTTTAAAATAAACTCACCCTTATAATCAGTATAAAGTCCACAAAGAGTTCTTAAAAAAGTAGTTTTCCCTATGCCGTTAGATCCTAAAACAGCAATAATATCTCCCTTATTTGCAGAAAAATTAAGTTTATCTATAAGACATTTATCTTTCCTATATATCGAAACATTATTTACTTGTAAATAAGACTTATCTATAATTGGTGATTTTTCTTTTATATTTAAACTAGGTTTGTTTCTTGTTCTTAAACCCATATCCTTAATTTCATCTTCAGATAAACTTAAAAAATCTTTATTTGAAAAAATTTTATCAATTTTCCCATTCTTCATATAAATAATTCTATCAACTAAATCCATTACATAATAGATTCTGTGTTCAGATATAATAACTGTTTTACCACTCTCTTTCAACATGGATAAGTGTTTTTTTAATATATCTATGGTAGGTATATCCAAATTAGAAGAAGGCTCATCAAGTAAATAAATATCTGGATTTGTTGCATAAACTGATGCAAAAGCAATTTTTTGTTTCTCTCCTCCAGATAAATAAAAAATATTTCTATTTTTTAGTTTATTTATTTCTAATTTATTGCAGGTTTCATCTAATTTCTTTTCTAAAATTTCTCTTTCTATTCCTTGGTTTTCTAATGCGAATACAATTTCACTATTTGTATCCACATTAAAGAATTGGGTTCTAGGATTTTGAAAAACACTTCCGACATTTTTTGAAAGTTCAAACATTTGATAGTTAGATAATAATTTATCATTTATTTTTACATCACCATTTAAATCTCCTTCATAATAATATGGTATCAACTTATTTATAAGCCTTGTAATAGAGGTTTTGCCAGATCCAGAAGAACCACATATTAAAATAAACTCTCCTTTTTTTATTTCTAGATTTATATTATCTAAGCTAATATCCTTAGTGTTTCTATATTTGAAACAAACTTCATTTAACTTAATCATAAAAATACCTCAAATATATTGTAAATGCAGTAATTATTACTCCAATTATTAGAGATAAATAATCTAAAATTCCAAAATTAATTCTTATAATTGAAGTTCGTTTATTTGGTGATTCAATTCCTCTTGTGATGGAAGCTATAGTTAATTCATCTGCTGCTTTTGCTGCCATAATTATCATAGGAGAATAAATGCATTCTACGGTTAAAGAAGGGTTTTTTATAAATCCAAAAAAGGATGGAGAAATCCCTCTAAGCCCCATTGAATCTTTTATATATCGCCAATCTTCTTTTACTGTTGGCATATACCTAAGCATTACTGCTAGGGGAATAGAAATTTTTTTAGAAACATTAACGTAATCCATAGCAGATAAAAATTCCCCCACTTTCGTTGTCCTTAGTATTGTCATAGAAAGCATACATACCGGATAAATTTTATTAACTAAACCCAAAAATGGCATAAATATGCTTCTAAAAGTATTACTTCCATATCTTACAGTTAAAATACTAAGAAAATATACTAATAGATATATTAATATCCCAGTAAAAGCAATTTTGATTTTTCTATTTATAAGACTAAAAATAGCAATTAATGCTACAAAAGCTAATTCATATTCTATTGAGGGCAATATACTAGATATAATTATGCACAAAAATAGTAAAACTATTTTTGTGCATGGATTAATATGTGTATTCAATTCTCCTAAAATCATATAATACCCGCCTTTTCAAATTGCTTTTTTAAAAGTTTAGAACCTATAAAAGCACTAAATAAAGCAACTAAAAAAGTTCCAATCACAATAACATAAATCATCCAATCAGCAGCTGCTGCATTCATAGACTGTATATATGTTATATCTGTCCCCTTTTCTATCATTGCATTTGACCAAGACTTAGGATCCATAAAATATACGACAAAAGTCCCTATATCTCCAAGTGCAAATACTCCAAAAGAAAGGATGTTTATTTTTTTACTTTTATATGCCTTGCTTCCTGCTATAAATTCAGCAATTATTCCCATAACTAAAGTTCCAAGACCCATAGCCCAATGCATGCCTGTTGCAAATCTCAAAATACAAATTATTATTGCCAAAATAGCAATTGTTCCTCTTTTAGCCACTTTCGAGATCAGAAACATAAATATTATTCCTGATAGAAGAGCACTACCCATTGGCTGATAAAAGGTTAATACAGGATTCATTCCAAAAGGCATTCCCCCAATCATATTAAATATAAAATAGAGAGCTGTGAAAACCCCTATAGTAATCAAATCCTTTGTTTTTAGACCATTCATATTATTTTTATTCATTTTATCTCCTCCTAATATACAAATTCTTCTGACTTATTTGATGACTCAATCATCTTCTTGTAAGTCTTGCTTCTTTCTATTAGTTCTTCATGTTTTCCAAAGTCTTCAATTTTTCCGTCTTTCATAACAATTATTTGGTCTACATTTTCTATTGACTTCATCCTGTGAGATATTATGATAACAGTTTTATTCTTTGTTAATTTATTCAAAGACTCTTGGATGTACTTTTCATTTTCCACATCAAGTGATGCGGCAATTTCGTCTAAAAGAATTATTTCTGCATCCTTTAAGAAGGCCCTTGCTATAGAAATTCTTTGTCTTTCACCGCCAGATAAGTTGGAACCATTTTCGCCGATTTCTGTTTCATATCCCCTTGGCAATTTCTTTACAAAGTCATCACAGTTGGCAAGCCTTGCTGCTTCAAGAACTTCTTCGTCACTGGCACTGGACCTGCCCAGCCTAATATTTTCCATTACCGATCCATTAAAGAGGGTTACGTCCTGAAAGACCATGGAAATGTGTTTGAACAAGTCTTGTGTGGCAATATTTTTTATCTCCTTACCATCAATTGTGATTTCCCCAGAGTCGTAATCATATAATCTTGCCACTAATTTTATTAGGGTAGACTTCCCGCAACCAGATGGACCAACAAGGGCAGTAGTCTTTCCCTGCAAGGCCTTAAAGGAAATATTATCTATAACTTTTTTGTCATCGAGGTAAGAGAAGGAAACCTTATCTCCTTTAATGTCAAAGGACTTCAAATCTGCTCTTTTTCCCCTTTGAATTTTTTCATTCCTTAGGGCCTTTATCTTTTCAACTGGTGAATCAATATACATTAACTCCATATAAAATGCACTGAAGGCTGCAACTCCATCAATTAATCTTGCTGAAGCAAATAAGTAGGCTGCAAAATACAAGATATTTATTTCTCCATCTATCAAGCTATTTAATCCAACATATATTGCAAGGGCAAGGGATAAGTTTGCCACAACTGTTGCAAAAACATTGGGGATAACTTGTCCCAATTCCGATTTAATATGCTCCTTTTCTAAGGACCTAACAAAGTCAACGCCACTTTTTTCCTTTTCTCCAGTCAAATTGTAAGACTTGATCTCTGTAGATAGGTCTATGAGTTCTTGAAACATCTTTGAGGACTTCCTTTGCTCCTTATAATAGGAACTTACTCCCTTCTTTTGAATCTTGCCGGAAAGCAAACTCAAAATAGCAGAAATATAAATTGGCACTATAACTGCAAGCCCCAGTTTTAAATTTCCAATTAGTAACAAAATGGTAATAATAAGTAGATTTATTATAAAGCCATAAAATCCTGAAACTGCATGAGAAAGGCCATGTTCAATTGCTTCTACATCCTTCATTATTGTTTGAGAAAGATCTGTTAAATCTCTACTTGAATAAAAACTAAGAGGCAAGTCCTTAATTATTTCAGAAATTTCTATCCTAAGGTTTGCAGATTCCTTATAGGTTTCGTTGTAAGTTGTAATGTAATCCCTATTAATTACAAAAATCATAAGAAGGGCAATTATTACATAGGCGATGACTGAAATCCATGGACTAAAGTCTCCTAAATTTAACAAGCCTTGCATTACATACATAAGTAAGAACATAGGTAGCATATAAGAAAGGGTCTTTAGGCTAGAATATCTTATTGCAACAAGGGCACCCTCTGCCCCCTTGTCTGTAAGTCCATAGCGATTTTTTAAATAAGTTTTCATCAGTCAACCCTCCATTCATTTGCCTTCATATACATTTCCACAAACTTCTTATACTTGCTGTCTTCCTTGTAAAGTTTATCGTGACTTCCTCTTTCAATTAGCTTTCCATCTTCGATTAAAAGAATTTCATCTACTCCTCTTATGGAAGTAAGCCTGTGGGCAATCATAATTGTAGTCCTATTCTTTATTAATTCCTTAAAGGCTCTTTGTAATTCATACTCGTTTTCAGGGTCAGCAGCTGCTGAAGCTTCGTCCATTATTATTATTTTTGGATTCTTTAAGAAAATCCTAGCAATACTTACCCTTTGCTTTTCTCCCCCAGAAAGATTTACACCTTCTGCTCCAATCACTACATCATAACCATCTTTAAATTTGTCTATAAATTCATCACACCTTGCAAGCCTTAATGCCCTTAATACTTCTTCATCACTTGCATCACTTTTTCCAAGCTTAACATTTTCAAAAATGGAGATACCTTGGAAGAGTTGTGGATTTTGAAAAACAATTCCTATGTTTTTCATAAGACTTTCCTTGTCATAAGAAGAAATCTTTTTATTTCCAATTAAAATTTCTCCTGAGTCAACGGGGTATAGACCAGAAATTAATTTTGCAATAGTTGACTTGCCTGAACCCGAACTACCCACCAAGGCATAGACCTTATCTTCTTCAAGACTGAGAGAAAAGTTATTTAAAATTTTATTTTCTCCGTCATAGGAGAAGTCTACATTCTTAAATTCAATATTTTTGTTTAAGAATTCCCTTTGGTTTCCAAATTCTATTTCCTTCGCCTTCATCTCCTTGAATAAATTTTCAAGATTATCCACAGCAGAATTTGCCTGGAAGATATGCATAGATACATACATAATTTTCATTGTGTTTAAATAGAATATCCCCGAGAATAAAGTGAAAAATAAAATTTTTGCCGCCCAAAGACCAGGATCAGCTCCCCTATTAACCATAAAGATTCCCAAAAATATTGGCGTAATTATAAAAATATTTAAAAGCCATTGGAAGAGGACATAAGGAATCCTGCAGGACATAGAATACTTGTAGACCATGTCTTTATAAATTAGAATCGAATCATAAAGTTTTTTAAAACCAATTAGGGGTGCGTTAAAAATCTTTACTACAGGCATGGCCCTAACATACTCAACTGCACCTGCGTTCATTTCGTCAAGCATATCCATGTACTTCTTCATAAAGGACTGATCACCCATCATATTTTTTACAAGGACTAGACTTATTAGTACAATGACTACAAAAAATATTCCAAGATATAAATCCAATAGGAAGGTCAAGATAATCATAAGTATAGGAGTCAAAAATGCTGCTGTTTGATCAGGAATTAGGTGAGCCACAATCATGTGAGTTTGCTCCACATTGTTGTCAATTATTTTTCTCACTTCTCCAGAATTGTGTAGGTCAAAAAAAGTATTAGACGCCCTAAGAAGATGCCTTATGCCTCTTTCACGAAGACGCGTTTCAAGTCTAAAACCTGCTAAGTGACTCATCCAAAGACCCATAAAGTATAAAAGACCATAGGCAATAAATAAAAATAAAATTTTTATTGCAAGACTTCTTTCTTCTGATAAGACCCCACCAGTAAATACATTCTTTAGCAAAATCCAAATTAAATAATAGGCATAAAATTCTAAAACAATGCCCAAGGTCGTAAGTAGACATGCAAGAATACCGTGAAGTTTTCTCTCAGGTATGTAGGAAAATAATTTTTTGTATAATTTCAAAATATAACACCTCTCTTTATTAAATAAAAAATTAATTGATAACAATTATCGAGATTATTATAATATTTCTTTTTCCAATTTTCTTAACAAAAATACTTTTCTATTCAAAAAAATTTTTAATCATATTCAATTAGAATTTATTTGTCATATTTTCCTTTCATCACAAGCATCAAAAATTTTTTTTATCCTCTTTGCAAGAAAGCATAAAAAAGTCCCACATTAATCATGTGAGACTGTTTTTAAATTTCTAATTTATCTTACATATAATTTTCTGCTTTTACCTTAGCCTTTGATGGTGACACTAGTCTTGAATATGCTTCAACTAAAACTACAGCAGCAAGACTTGGTAGGGCCCAAGACAAACCGTTTGATGCCATTGGAAGGCTTGCTTCAAGCTTTGTCAATAGAGGCAGACTTAGATTAAATGTTGACTTGGCAACAGATACAATTGGTAGACAAACTGCAAAGAAGGCTGATGCCTTATAAGAAAGTCTGGAGTAACCAACAAAGTCATGAGTAAATCCTAGAAGTATTAAGACTAAGGCAACTGGATATATAACAGTTAGTAGTGGCACTGATAAAGCAAGAAGTTTATTAAGTCCAAAGTTTGCCATTACAAAGGAGAAGAAGGTCCAAAGGAAAACCCATCTGCCGTAAGACATCTTGCGGTTAAATAGTGTGCAAAAATATTCAGATCCACTTGATATTAAACCTATGCAAGTAGTTAAACAAGCAAGGGTAAATATTGAAGCTAAAAGAACTAAACCAGAGTTGCCAAATACAAGCTTAACAGCTTCTGTAAGTACTACTGCACCATTTTCTACGCCAGCGAAGGCCTTTGATGTAACCATGCCCATTGTTGAAAGCATTAGGTAAACTACAAACAAAACACTTCCTGCAAGTAAACCAGCCTTAGCAGTGTAAGCTGTAACAAGCTTCTTATCTTCAACGCCAAATCTTCTTATAGCAAGAGTGACAACAAAACCAAAGTTAAGGGCTGCAACTGCATCCATGGTGTCATAGCCTGCAAGGAAACCAGCAACTACTGGAGCATCCTTATAATTTCCACTTGCCATTGCAGGTACCTTTGGTAGAGTCATAACTTTTGCAAACATTATAAATATTAAAAGCAAAAGTGTTGGAGTTAAATATTTTCCAACTCTTGCAACTAACTTGTTAGGCTTTAAGCAAACCCACATTGCAACAGCAAAGAATACAAATGTATAGGCAAGCCTTACAAGAGATAGGTTAAAAGTTTCTGGTACATAAGGTGCTATTGCCATTTCAAAAGGAACAGATCCAGCTCTTGGTATTCCAAGACCAGGCCCTATTGAAAGGTATATTGCAGTAGTAAAAATTAAGGCAAACTTTTCTCCAACTCTTGAAGATAAGTTTTTAAGTCCGTCAGTCTTGCCAACAGCTATAGCTCCAAGTATTGGAAAGATAATTGCGGTAACAGAAAAAGCTAAAAGGGAAATTATAGTTCTATTCCCTGCTTGATTTCCTAAAAATGGAGGGAAAATTAAATTTCCAGCTCCAAAGAACAATCCAAAGAGCATTATGCTCACTTGAGTAAACTGACTTCTTGATAAGTTTTTCATTTTTTCCTCCTAATTTTTAATTTTATAAATAAAAAAAAGTCCCTTGTCTAAATAATAGACAAAGGACGAATTATCGCGTTACCACCTTAGTTCCTACAAAAATGTAAGCTCTCTTAACAAGCATCAATCAATGCCGAGTATAGATAACGCCTACTAAAGCGGCAAATCTTACTGTTAATTCAGACTTGCATAAAGAAAAAGGATTTTCGAATATATCTCCATTATAGGCTTTCACCAAACGCCCACTCTCTGAAAACTTTAATAAACCTACTCGTTTTTTCCAATATTTTTTATAAATAAAATTATGATTTGTTTGTTATTATAAGAGACAAAAATCAACTTGTCAAATACTTTTTTTTAAAATTTTTTAAATTTTATAAAAATAATTAATGAGTCTAAATATTTTCTGTTAATGAATCTATTTTTTCTTTGACATCATCTTCATCTAAACCCAAACCCTTGGCAAAGAAGTTGAGACCATTTTTTGTGTCCTCTAAGGTTTCAAAGGAAGCTGAAGCAAAGTCTAGTCCCAAAGGTTTATCATAAGTTACACTTGAATCTGTAAAAAAATAATCTGCGTTTAAGTTATTTATAAGCTTAAAATCGGGCTCTTTTTCATCGCCTATTGAGCTGGCATCAGGATAAATAGATTCTGCTCCATTAGGTACTGCCACAACATTTTCATAACCCAAAAATTTTAAGGCCTTTGCAGCCTTCACTGACAAGGCAACAATTCTTGGATTTTCTTTTTCTACAAAGAGTTTATGCGCCATCTCTTCCTCTTTTTCTTCGCCCACATTTTCTTGGCTAACTTCTTTTGCATTGGAAGTATTTTCTACTGTTGTATCCTTCTGAGATTTGCAAGAAGAGAATACCATCATTAGCAATAATAAAAAACCAAGCTTAATATAAAACTTTCTTTTCATAAGACACACTCCTTTTTAATTTTTGGTCTATCTTTAGTTCTTCCTATTAACATGATATCACATTATTCAAAAAAAATAGAAAGGCAAAATTTTGTGAAGCTTTTATATATTTAAGGGAGTTAAAAAAATTGTATTTAAAAATTTTTAAAATTTATTAAAAAAATTTACAAGAAAAAAGGCTCTATGTCAAATATTGGGGAGACTCGTTAACTCGAGTTTCTCTTTTCATTTAAAAATCAATACTTAGACGCTAATAGAATATCAAAACTAAAATAACTAAAAAATTACTAAAAATAGGTATAGCAAATAAAACCCCTAGGGGTTTTGCGAATTTTCTCGTTTTCCTATCATTACTTACATGCAAACATAATTCTTTTTCTAAACAAATTAAAATTTTTCATACCAAAACAATTTCTCTTTAAAGTCTTTATCTTAGT
>NZ_JBBMFO010000012.1:0-49416 GCF_040096015.1 Peptoniphilus hominis (ex Hitch et al. 2025)
CACGCGGGGACTACTTGGTTACTATGTAGACTATGACCCATCTCCAAGGATCACCCCCGCCCACGCGGGGACTACTTGGTTACTATGTAGACTATGACCCATCTCCAAGGATCACCCCCGCCCACGCGGGGACTACTTTAATTCCGTCAAAGACTGATGTCGCAGTTGAGGATCACCCCCGCCCACGCGGGGACTACCAAATTCAGGTCTTTTTTCCCCTACCCCAATTAGGATCACCCCCGCCCACGCGGGGACTACCTATACTAAGCGTCCATCTTCCATTTCCTAAGAGGATCACCCCCGCCCACGCGGGGACTACTGTGGAATGGAATTAAAACGACATTACAAACTAGGATCACCCCCGCCCACGCGGGGACTACACTTTAACACTAATGTCATCGCCATCTGGGTCAGGATCACCCCCGCCCACGCGGGGACTACATTTTACTAGGGCTGCTATTGGAAATGGAAAGAGGATCACCCCCGCCCACGCGGGGACTACGTCTCCATGGCAACCTATACTTACAGGAACTTAGGATCACCCCCGCCCACGCGGGGACTACTTAGGCTTGTCAGTAAGTTCTATCAGTGTTGCAGGATCACCCCCGCCCACGCGGGGACTACTTTGGCACTTGTCTAACCTTTTTATTTTCAGGAGGATCACCCCCGCCCACGCGGGGACTACCTGCAGCAGGTGCCCAAGGTGGAATTGAGACTGGGATCACCCCCGCCCACGCGGGGACTACTAGGTCATCAGCAAGGATTTTTGCTTGTCTTTGGGATCACCCCCGCCCACGCGGGGACTACAGAAATGAAGGAAAGGTTTAGCAAGGCTGGAGAGGATCACCCCCGCCCACGCGGGGACTACTGCTTTTATGGGCTTAAAAAAAGCTTATGGGATGGATCACCCCCGCCCACGCGGGGACTACTAGTTGACCTTGTCCCCTAGGGCTTGGAGTTCAGGATCACCCCCGCCCACGCGGGGACTACTAGTTGACCTTGTCCCCTAGGGCTTGGAGTTCAGGATCACCCCCGCCCACGCGGGGACTACATTTAGCTGGTATTGGGAGAACTAATCAGACTGGGATCACCCCCGCCCACGCGGGGACTACAGAGTATATAGTCATCTGTTTTAAATTTAATAAGGATCACCCCCGCCCACGCGGGGACTACCAGGTGCAGAAGTGTTTTTAGGAACGCAAAATAGGATCACCCCCGCCCACGCGGGGACTACTTTGTAGTTTAAGAGAGGAAAGTGAATTTATGAGGATCACCCCCGCCCACGCGGGGACTACAAGAGCTTATCCAGATGATGGTCAAAAAGGCGAGGATCACCCCCGCCCACGCGGGGACTACTCATTAAGTTAAATGGTGCTACTATTAGAACTAGGATCACCCCCGCCCACGCGGGGACTACTTGCTCCAGATAAAGCTGTCTACGGGAAAAATAGGATCACCCCCGCCCACGCGGGGACTACACTTAAAAGATCCCATAATTTTGCCTTTTTTATTTTAAAGTGTCTATTAATTTTTTCACTTTTAAAATTAATTTTTCTTCCAATCTTGAGTCTTCCAATGCTCTATGAGGTACTTCTTCCTCAATTCCATAGGTTTTCAAAACTGTGTTAAGTTTATAATTTTTAAGAAATAAGTTTTCTTTTTTTACATATTGCATGATGTCATAAACTTTATTTTTTATTTTTGGCAAATTTTCTCTATCCAAGGCTTCGTTTAAAAATTGTATGTCGAAGTTTACGTTATATCCCACAAGGTTATTATCGCCAATAAATTCAGAAAATTCTTTTAAGGCTTTTCCTAAAGGTACTCCTTCTATTTCTAGCATTTCATCATCTATAGTAGTGAGCCTTACTATTTCTTCTGGCAATTTTTCTTGAATTTTTATCAATCTGTGAAATTCTTCTCTGTTTTTTCCTACTTTCACTGCACCTATTTCAATAATTTTATTATTATTTATGTCTAGCCCGTCTGTTTCTATGTCTATTACTACATATTCTTTTGCTCTTTCTTTCTCTACTTCTTTTTTTAATTTGCTATGCTCTATATTTTTTATTTTTTTAAATTGAGCTGCTTTTGAAAATCCTTCTTTTAAGGTATTTTCTCTTTCTTTTTCATCTTTTTTTACAAGAACCAGTGGAATACCCTCCGAATCTATTACTTCTCTAATTCCATTTATGGTTTCAAAGTTATAGCCAATTTCATTCCTGTGGTAATAAGATATTGTCGCCTCACCATCTTTTAAGTTATCTTTTACTCTCTCCCAAAGTTTTTCTCTTACTTTGGTGTTGAGATTTCCAACATATACTCCAGTAGCAACTTCTTGCAGCCATTTGCTCAAATCTCCTCTAAGGGAATTGGGAACTTTTGATAGTGTTATTACTGTGAAAGGCATTAGTTATCACCTTCTGTGTAATTCACTCCATATTTTACTAATTTTCCCTTGTCATCCCAAAGACTTATGGTGTCTAAATTTACTAAATCATCTGGATTTATTTCCATTAAATACTGCAAATCTTCCACAATTTTTTTCATTAACTTTCCATCCACACACTTGTCTCGAAGCATTTGTCTAGCCATTCTTCCTATGTCGTCGTCTTCTGATGCTTCTTCTGCTATTTTAAAGGAAAGGGGTATTGTGTATTGTGCCTTGTATAGGTCTGCTACATCATAGACAAAGGATTTATCGTGACCTGTGTGGACAAAACCAAGTCCTGGCGACATTCCTAAGGCAACTATTACACTGTGACAAACTCCATATAGTGCTACATTGGCAGCTGATAGCGCCTTGTTCACTATTGTGCCCTCTTCATAATTGTCTGGATCGTAATCTCTTTTTGTCCATTCAACTCCGTGCAGTTTGGCTTCTTTTCTGTATAAGTTTCTTATTCTAGCTCCTTCTCTTCCTCGAAGCTGCTGCATGGTGAGTTTCATGACATCTTCATCTGGAAATCGCATTTGATACATTTTTCTTGCCACTAATAATCTAGTATTCCTGTTTGAAAATAATACTGCTTGTTTTTCAAGGAATTTTGTCGAATGTGCCAAGGGTCTTCCGTTAGCGTAAAGTCTTACTCCTCTTTCTCCAGCCCAAATTATAGACGTGCCTGTGTCAGCTAATAATTCAACTGCTCTATGGCTTATTTCTGTTCCTGGTCCTAGCATCAATATCCCAATTATGGCAGCTGGTATTTTTATTATTCCCCTGCTGTCAACAACTGTCAGTGCTCCGTCTTGTCTATTTATCTTTGCGTGCTCAAGATATATGAAGCTAACTCTATCTTCGATTCGAGGTAATTCTGTAAGTTCGGGCTTTTTCCCACCAGCAATTTCATTCATTTTACATCACCGGTATAACAGTCATCATTCCAAATCCATAAGCTTTTTCTCTTCCTATGCCCTCTTTAAGTGTCTTTATAAATTTTTCTCTGTCTTTTATTTTAAGCTTACCTTCATAGACAACTTTATTTAGTTTTACATGTTTCATGCCTCTTTTCTTGAGAAGAGGATGTGCTCTTTCAACTATTTGAAAATCTTCGTCTTTTAATTCAAATCCATTTTTTAAGGATCTGTCTAATAAAAATTTTCTTTGGTCTTCGATGTTGTAGCAGGGATATATTTTTCCTCTGCCTTTAGTGTTTTCATCCATTTTTGATATTACAGGGTTTAAGGCTACTCTAAATCTAAGTGTCTGACCTTCTTTTAGTTTTTCTAAAAATATTTCATAATCCTTTGTCTTTGCAGTATTAACTACTCCATATTTTTCCAAGGTTTTTAAATCTGGCTTTACTTCTGAGACTATTAAAAGAAAAGTTCTATCGCCTATTCTATCAATTCTCCATAGTTTCCTGCTGCGCTCATTTTCATTAATTTCCTCTGGAAAACTCATCTCAACCCAATTGTGGTAAGCTCCAAGATGAGTGAGGTCTCTAATTTTTCTTCTGTTGTTAAGGTCGATTTCAACTTGTGATATATACATATTAACCTCCTATTGCTCCAAAGGCATCGTGCTCAGTTTCGCCCACATTTCTATCTACTTCGATGTATAAGAATGATTCGCCCCTATAGTCAAACTTTCTCTCCTTTTGTGAAAAAGAGATTGCCTTGTCCTTTCTAAGTTTTTCCCTGGAACTTTTTATAAATTTTGAATCGCCACAAATTTTTAGTCTATTGCTCTTAGTCAATCTATTAAATTTACTTGCTTGCCAATCTGTCTTTTTTAACAGTTCAATTGCTTCTTCTTCATAAATTCCCATGATAAAATCATAAGTAACTGGGCAAGATCTTTTTCCTAAGAATGTTTGGAAGTAAGGCTTTTTTAAGCTTTCATAAATCTCTTTTATAAAATTATCGTCATTGTGACTTAAAGCTACTAAAAATATAGCATCGGAAAGGTAATATCTATTTGTTACATAATTTCTATCAAGAGTGCCATTAGATTTTAATTTTTGCGCAATATGATAGTCTCTTAATAGAACTCCTGCTTGGTCGATTCTCACTCCAAAGTCTAATTCATTTAATTTTTTTAATTTTTCTTCTTCATCTCGCCTGTATCCAAGAGACGCTGCAAGGATACCTAAAACTCCACTCTTTGATGGATAGTCGTCAGTATGCCTAGTTTCAAAATTTGAGCCCGTGCCCCAAGCTTGCAAAGGTCCCTGAAATTTTAATAAAATGCTTTTCAATTTACTCACCCAATTCGTCAGGTATTATTTCTCCAAGTTTTTCTTCTAAATCTTTTAATAGAGCTTTAAAATTATCTTCAACTTTTATTCCATCAATGCTATTAAATTCATTTAGTGATAGGCAAAAAGTTGCAAGAGGTTCTTCAACAAATTTTTCTGATTTTTTGTATTCTTTCAAAAGTTTTTCTACTGATTCTTCAACAAAGCCTTCATTTTTGTAAGCTTTTACTGGGTTTTCAAAGGCACTTACAAGGTTTACTGGTCTATCCTCTCTCAAAGTAACCATAATAAATGAAGGTATAGTTGTGTTTGCAAAGGTGTTTACTTTTCCTGTAGGAAGTGATTTTGCAAAAGCTTCTACAAAAAGTTTTAAGGCGTTAATTGTCTCTTCCTTATCGGATAGTTGTCTCACAAATTCGTGAACAGCAACATTGGTGTATCTATATAGGGTTGAGGAATTGTATTCAATTGTGCCCAACATTCCTGCTCCTGCATTTGTTTCTTCTTGCAAGTCATCAACGGCTGTGAAAAAATCAAATTCTGTTTCTACTGAGTGAGTTGATATTGCGTGAGCAACTTGACAAGATGCATCCTCATTAAGCGATGGATCGTCTGCAACCATTCGTCCAAAAAGTGCCAAGTCAACAGCTGGATCATCTTTTAACATTTCCTTTAATAAGTTTTTATCCTTAACTCCATCTACTGCAGCTCTTGCTAATTTTTCTGCTTGAGAATTTCCCAAGAAAAACAAGGCTGTAGTTTTAAAGTTTTTAGTTTTTACTCCAGCATCTTTTAAGATTTCATCAGCCATCTTTAGTGCTTCTTCATCATTTTTGCTTGAATCAATTTTCTTTATTTTTGATGCGATGTAATCAGGAATTTTATAACTTCTCACTCCAACATTGCCATCTTCAGAATTTTCCAAAAAATAACTTCTTATTGCTCTCTTCCAACTTTGAGAACTAACTCTAGCTCTCCTAACTCCACCATATTGAGCAGTCTTAGGGCTACCAGTGTCATCTCTATTTATATTTGATGGTGGCAAAGTTTGTATTGCATTAACATCCATAAATAAATTCTTAGTTTTCATTTCCTTCTACTCCTTCTTCTTTTTCATTTTTTACAAAATAGTATCTGCTTGCCCATGAGAATTTTACTTCTTCTCCATATCCAGTTAAAAATTTATATAAATCTCCTGAAAGTTTTGTATAATTAACTTTCGCATCAGTCTTTGACTTTAAAAGTTTTATCATTTGTCTCATGTGATGTGACAATTCTTCAAAGGTTGATGAAGTAATCATAGTGTTAAATCTTCTGTCTGCTGCTAAAGAATCTTCTCCCTTTCTGAGAAAACTTAGTGAATAACCAAAATTTTTCCACTTTTCTGCATCTTTACTTAATAAAACACTTTCTGATTCAGCTTGTTGATGTAGTGCATAAAGCTGGATTGTTGTCACTATTGCTTTTTCTTCTTGAGATAATTTTCCATCAGAACTTAAAAAATCTTCTGGTAAATATCTAAAAAGCAAAGGCAAAAGATCAATAGATTCAGTTAGTGGTCTATTAATAGAATTTCTAATATTAGCTAAATTTGCCCTGCCATTACTAGGGTTAATTTCAGATTCAAGCTCATTTAATATATTTCTTGTGACCGATTCAACTCTAAAGGTCTTGCTCTTTTCTTTAACCATTTTATCCTCCTATCCTATAGTTTTATTTAAAATATTTATAAATTTATTGTAACAAGTTGCAATATTCATAACCTTTCCATCTTTTTCGACGCCCCTATAATCTCTTGAACTTGCCTCAAAAATAATAGTTTTTGCTTCATTTTTTACAAGAGATTTTAATTCATCTTTCCACTCTCTAGTCTTTTTATTTTTGTCATCATTTTTCTCTATGCTTGCAAGCCATTCCTTAAAAGGATCATTGAGTTTGTAATAAAGTTCCTCAATTTTTTGATTTTTAAAAGTTTTACTCTTGTCATTTCTAACTGTCATTAGGTCAGAAATAAAATATCCAAAAATTCCAGATACAACTTTTTTGGTAAGCTCAACCTCATCATTTATTCTAGGCACCCAACCATTTTTATAGGTATCACTAAGTACCATTTCCTTTATCGCCATGTCGTCATAAATTTCATCTACGGGTACCCAAGAAGTTGCATTGCCATCATCTTTCATACTTATGGATTTTATGACAATTTCATATTCGCCAATGGTTTCCTTTAAATTATTGTTAAACTTAATTATTCCAGGTACTTTTGTCTTTGATTCACTTGTTTCATCTAGGTTTGAAATTAATCCAAAGGACCTCCAAAGCGATTCACCAAAAGTATGTTTTCTTGGTTTGAATTTATCTTTATCTGGTCCACTGGCATCAATTTTCCAAAGTGTCATTGCTTCTAAAAATGCATCCAGATGATTTATCTCTGGTATCTTAACGATGTCAAAATAAAAAGCTTCATTAAAATCTTTTTTAGGATCAACATAGATTGCTCTTGACCAATTTGTGTATAGTTCTGACAAATTATCTGGGTTTTTATTAGATAAGTAGTTTCTAATAATTTCTGAGCTATCATATTCCCAACAGGGTCTTTCTATTTTTCCAATAAAGTTTTCATCTGGATTTGGCAAAATTAAATTCAAAAGAAGTGTGTCAAATAAATTTTTGCCAGATAAATAAATTCCACCAATGTCAAATAGCCAGCCCTTTGAATTTGGAACATCATATTTATCTTTACCAAAAATTACTTTATCAGAAAGTCCAGAGTAGCCTTGGAAGGTCAAAAGCCATCTTAGCGCTTCATCTTCTTTTAATATCTCCTTGTTTGAATTTGCATCAGACTTAGGAGAAAAGAGTGCAACCTTATTTCCACTTTCAGAAATCATTCTATTTATGTTTTTCCCACTAATTGAACTTGGATTTTTCTTGTTAATATTTTTCTCGCCAATATCTTCCTTCCTCACTTGGTAAAAAGGATACTTATCATCTAAAAAATAAAAGTGATCCTTCCACACATTTAAGTAATCTGAAACTATTTTTGGAAATTTTTTACTTTCCCATAAATTTTCCCAAGTTTCTTTTAAACTATCTGTGTATTCATCAATATAATCTTCATCTACATCATGAACTTGCCTAAATTTCTCATCAAGTTCAATTCCTATGTGAGGGTTTCCCTGGTAGTCAAAGCGAGAGAATACAGTTTGCAAAACAGCTAATAAAAGTCTAGTTATTGCAAAATCTTGAGTCTTAGTATCTGTTGCAAGGTCTGTATATTTTTCTGCATTCTCAAAAATTTCAATAAGTGAAACTTTTTTACTCTCCGAGTTCTTCGCCTCAATAACTGGAATCCAACTTTCTTCCAATAAATTATATCGTCCCAAATTTTCACACCCTTTCATAAAATAAACCAAATTTTTTATCGTAAATTAATTTATAACCATTTAATATAAAGCTATTATCTTCATCAAAAATAATTCCAAGAGATCCCTTGAGCCAAGTTTTACTTTGCCAGCTTGCAAGATTCTTTTTGTTATATGCTTCAAGCTCTTTTATTGTATTTTCAAAAGCCTTGGGAAACTTACTTAGGACTAGAGGTAGTCTTAATGTTTCTCTGGCAATAATTTTTGCAGTTTCTGGATTATCAATATCCATAGAAAGATCCACGCCATCCCTAAAAGTTCCATAGCCCTTAGAAACTTTTTTCATAGCTATAACTTCTATTGTGTCGTCAATGTCTCTTACCCTGGCATATCCAATTTCTTCTGTGTCAAGTGGTACTGGAGTCTCCAAAAGACCGATAAGAGTTTTTTTACCAGTGCTATCCGGTTTCCCAAGTTTATAAGTCTTTGCCCGCTCTTCCTTATTGTTAATATTAACTTTTCTTTTAAGAGCTCTATCCTCCATTATTTTTAACAAATCATCTGCTAAGTCAACTTCTCCGCCTTCATAAACTTTATCAACTAAGATAGAAATATCTTCTGGAATTTTTATAACTTCAGGCAAAAAGTAATCACTCATCATTAAAATATATTCGTCATAAATAGCCTTGGTCTTTTCCTCATATTCAAAAGTTTCACTTGTGCCAAGGACATAAAGTATTGGGACTTTGTAAAATTGGCTCCTATCTATATCGTGTCTTTGCAGTCTTCCAACTCTTTGTATAAGTAAATCTATTGGGCAGAGGTCGCTTATCATTACATCAAAATCTAAATCAAGACTTTGTTCAATAACTTGAGTTCCTATTATAATTTTTCTCTTTGGTCTCTTTGCATTTTTTGAAACTAAGCTGAGTAATAAATTTTCTCTTTCAACCCTATGCCTTGCAATGTAATTGGAGTGCAAGAGTTCAACAGAATCACTTCCAAATAATCTTTCACACTCTCTTGCAAGTTCCTGCGCATCCTTTACAGTATTTAAAATTACTCCAATTACGCCTTCCTTTTCATAAAGCTGTTTCAATAAATTTAATAAATTTTCCTTGTCTTCTCTTATGACTTTTATCTCTTTATTTGCTATTTTTCTAAAATTATTTTGAAATTTTATCTCGTCCCCATCAGTATATGTAATCAATGGATATGCTGTAGATAAAACTTCTTTAGGTTTTTTCACTTCCTTCCACTTGAGACCGCCACCTCTCATATAGTTTTCCACAAGTTCAAGTCTCCTTTTTTTAGGAAGAGTTGCCGATAAAATTATTACAGGAACTTTATAGGCGCCCATCCACCTAAGAGCTTCCTTTAAATACTGCATCATGTAGGTATCATAGGCATGGACCTCATCTATAACTACAACTTTTTTCGTAAAACCGAGATGCCTAAGTGCCAAGTGTTTTTGTTTTAGTGCAAGAAGTAAAAACTGGTCCACAGTACCAATAATAAAATCGTCTAAAGCAGTTTGCTTCCTTCCAGAAAACCACTCATTAATAATTACGCTGCCTTCTTCATTTTCGGGATCCACATTTTTTGCAAGACTGGTATAATTATCGTTTAATGATGCCTTGCTGTGGGCAAGCCTAATACTTGCATTTGACTCAAGGTCTCTTGACAAACTTTCAAGCCAATCTTCCACTCTTGTAAACATTCCATTTGAAGTAGCTTGAGTTGGCAGTCCAAAGAAAAGCCCACTCCTATTGGTTTTGTAAATTAATTCTTCTACAGCAACAAGAGATGCCTCTGTCTTTCCAATGCCCATTGGCGCTTCCAAAATTATAAGTCCTGGCTCCTTGGCACCCGAAATTGCATCTACAAATTTTTCTTGAATTTCATTAGGCGAGTCAAAGCCAAACCTATTTTTAAAGATTTCTCTTGTTTCAGAAAAATTATTAATAATTATTGGGTCGTTTTTATACCACTTGCTCCAGCCTTCTATAAAACGCTGGTAACTATCCTCTGGCTCAAAACTATCTATATCAAAAAGCGGAAAATAATGTTCATTACTGCTGATCCAGTCTGCCATAATTAGAAGACCAGAAAGAAGAAAGGCTCCTTCTTGAGAAATTTTTGGAATATCTTCTATACTTTTAAACTCAGCTTCATCCATGGCATATTTAAAATTTTTTCTCTGCTCTTCGTCCCATTTTTTATGTACTTCATTTTCCTCATCTTCGTATTGGAAATAATTTGAAGCATAAGAAGATTTTTGAATGTCAATTATTCTCTTGCTGTCAATTGGCTTGCCATGGTGAGCACCAACTATGGATGCCACATCATCGCCCACTCCATACCAAGAAAGGAGACACTCTGAACCGAGAGCGTGATGACTTTTATTAGCTGATGCTCTGTCAAAAATTTTTAAGTCATAAAATCCATTTGATTCCAATCTCTCTATTAAATAATCATCTAAATCCCTTGAATTATTGTAGCCTGGCATAGTTTGAAAGGCTGGGGAGCACTTATGTAAATCATGCGTCAAAGCCAAAAAAATAGAGAGGTTTTTTGCAATTTCCTCTCCACTAAGATCTACTGAATTAAAGCTCAAGGAATTTATGATGAAATTTTTTTGACCAAGGCTTAAATAATGCTCCCAAAGACAACAAATTACATTTTTTGTATCTTCGAGATGCTGTTTGAGAGGCAGCCATTTAAAAAGTCCACCCTTTTCTTCTTTCTTCGCCCAAAAAAATTTATTTATCATAATATTCTCCTGATAATTTTAAAATTTTTCTCTTGCTAATATAAAAAATATATTCTCTTTAATAAAATTTTACCACTTTAACATCTTATTTCAATTGAAATAAGAAATATATTTTAATTTTTATATTAAAATTTAAAATAAAAAAACTCCCTACTTTTTAAGTAAGGAGATCATCTTCTAAATAATATTAAAATTCGCAAATTATTATTTTGCCAAGGCCTTCTATGTTAATCTTTTCTTTTTCAAGATATACTGCTGAGAATTTTTCAAATTCTTTTCCCTCTACTTTTAAGTCAGCGTCGTAATTAAAAATCACTGCGCGAGATTTTGCAAAGTATTCAAAGTTATTGATGTTAAGGGCGTACATCATTGCGTCAAGTCCCTTTTTGTAAATCAAATTGAAGTCTCTAACATCGCCAGATGATTTTGTCTCGTCATCGCCATTAAAAAATAAAACTTCATAGGGAGCCAAGACAAATTTTTCGCCAGCTGTTTCTATATTCATGACATTATTTATTGGGGCGATGTATCTGTTAAATCCCTTGTAAGGTGTGTAGTTTGAAACTTTTTCATTGCAAGTTGCAGTGGAAATTCTAAAATCAAAGTTTTTTTCGCCAACACTTGCGCCTTCTGGATAAATAAAGACTTCTGTTGTTACTCCTGCTGACCATTTTGAATCTTTAAAGTCATCTTTTTTTATAAATTTCATTTAATCACCTAATAAATCCTTTAATTTTCCAGTGACTTTGTAGTCAACTTTTTTAAGTTCTTCTATATTTTTGACACCTGAAAGCATCATTAGCATCTTAGTCTTTTCGATTAGTCCTTCAATGTATTTTAATGTGTATTCATAACCGCCGTGAACAATGTAAGATAAGATTTCGCCGCTAATTGCTGTCATTGATGCTCCTGCTGCTAGGCTCTTAACTATGTCCATGGAATTTTTTACGCCCCCAGCAGAAATTATATAGAGGTCTTTTAGCTTTAGTCTATCTGCTTCAATTAAGGATAGGGCAGTTGGTATTCCCCAAGAAAATAAATCTGATATATCTGAATTTGGATCTCTAAGATTTTCTATTTCAAAAAAGTTTGTGCCACCGTAGCCTGATATGTCAACATATCTAACGCCAATGTCGTATAGTTTTTTTACTGTTTTTGGTGACATGCCAAAGCCAACTTCTTTTACTATAACTGGCACTTCAGATTTTTTTACTATTTCTTCTACATTTTTAAGTATGCCACAGAAGTTTCTCTCGCCTTCAACTTGCACAAGTTCTTGAGCAGGATTTAGGTGGATTTGAATTGCATCGGCAGACAAAAATTCTACAGCTTTTTTCGCATCTTCAACTGTAGAAAATCCATTTAAGTTTGAAATTACAATGCCATCTTTAATTATTTCCCTTACAATTTCAAAGGATTTTCTTGAATCTTCATCTTCAAGAGCAATTGCCTGTGAGCCAACAGCCATAGGCAAATCAAATTCCTTTGCCACATTGGCAAGATCTCTATTTATTTCCTCTGAAAGATCGCTGCCACCAGTCATGGCATTAATCATAAGTGGGAAGTTTACTTTTTTATTTAAAAAATTTACGCTTGTATCAATTTCGTCGTAATCTATTTCTGGAATAGAGTCATTATACAAAAAGATATCAGAAAAAAGTGTATCGCCAACATAAGTTGTGCGAAGAAAATTTTCTATATGCTCTGTCTTTCTATATTTCCTCATTGCATCCTCCTTTAACAAGTAAATCATATCATTTTATAAATTTTTTTACAATAAGGCTTCTTTAAAAATACTTGCTCCAATTTTATCGCCGTCATGCCTGATGAAGCCATCCTTTATGTCGATAAATTCGCCCTCTGTAAGCTTTACTTTTTTCTCCTTAAAATAAGCTCTGTCTTCATGACTTACAAAAATTGGAAGGGACTCATCCTTATTGTAATAATTTTCATAAACCTCATGGCTTGCCCTAAAATCGTTGGCAATGACTTCGTCTATAAATTCATAATCTGTGTGTTTTAAAATTGCATCAAAGTGGTCCCGAAGGGAATAATTTTTTGTCTCCCCCTTTTGGGTCATGGCATTGGCAATGTAGATGACATGTGCCCTTGTGTCTCTTAGGGCTTCATTTATTCCTGCTATTAAAAAATTTGGAATAATAGAAGTGTAAAGGGAGCCTGGACCAATTATAACTATGTCGGCATCTAAGATTGCCTTTAATGCATCATCATTTGCCCTTGGATAATGAGGAATCATGCTCATTTTTTCAATTCTTGTATTTAACCTATAACACATTTTGGGAATGTAGGACTCGCCAACCACCTTGTCCTTGGAGGCAAATTCTGCAACGAGATGGGTTTCGTCTAAGGTTACTGGTATGATTTTTCCTGTGACATTAAAGACGCTGCTCATTTCTATTAAAGCCCTGTCAAAAGACCCAAAAATATCTGTTAAGGCAGCGATTAAAATATTCCCCACATTTTGATTTTTTAAGGTCCCTGAATTAAATCTGTAGTTCAAAAGTTCCTTTAGGGTTTCATCAGTATTGGATAGGGCAATTAAACATCTCCTCACATCACCTGGTGGGAGAATATTTAATTCCTTTCTGAGGATGCCGCTGCCGCCACCGTCATCGGACATGGAGACCACAGCAGAAATGTCCTTTGTGTAATTTTTTAGCCCACGCAAAATAGTGGAGATTCCCGTACCTCCACCAAGGACTGCTATCTTTTTTTCCATAAATTTTTCTCCATATCTCTGTGAGTGACATAAGTTGACTTGTATTCTTCTTTTAGAAGTCTGCCAATCTCTTCGGCAATAGTCACTGACCTGTGAAAACCACCAGTGCAACCAATGCCAATAGTCAAAACTCTCTTTTGCTCTGCCATATAATTGGGAATCAAAAATTCAAGTAAATCAATGGTTTTGTCAATAAAGGTCTTTGTCACATCCCACTTCATCACATAATTTTTGACTTCTTCAGTCTTTCCATTTAAATCTTTGAGCTCCTTGATATAAAAAGGGTTTGGCAAAAATCTAACATCAAAGACTAGGTCGGCATCCATTAAAATTCCGCTCTTGTAACCAAAACTTGTCACTTCAATGGCAAAATTGTCCTTCTCATCATAGGAGACAAAGGCCATAAGTTGGGTCCTCAAATTTTTTGTGGAAAGTCCACTTGTGTCAATGACAAAATCAGCATTGTCCTTTACCTTAGATAGGGTCTCTTCCTCAAACTTGTAGCCCTCAACTATGGAAGAATTCATTGGGTGAGGGCGTCTTAGCTCCTTATACCTTGCCACAATAGTTTCCATGTCGGCGTAGAGAAATAAAAGTCTTGTCTTTACATTCATTCCCTTTAAATCTTCATAGCTAGAGAAAAAGGAATTGAAAAACTCGCCACTTCTTAAGTCTACAACTACGGCAACCTTGTCAAAATTTTTGCTCTTGGCATCAAGTGCCATCTCACAAAATTTTGGAAGAAGAGCTGGCGCAAGATTATCCATGGCATAATAGCCCAAGTCTTCAAAAACATCTAGGGCATAGGACTTGCCTGATCCACTCATTCCAGTAATAATTATAAGTTCCATAAAATCACCAAATTAATCTCCAATAATTTTAACTTCTCTCTCCAAATTTACGCCAAACTTGTCATGGACAACCTTTTGCACAATCTCAATAGTTTCAAGGACGTCACTTGCAGTTGCCTTATTTTTATTTACAACAAAGCCGCAGTGTTTCTCGCTAATGCCTGCCCCCTTGTGAGTAAAGCCCCTAAGACCTGAGTCGTCAATTAATTTGCCGGCAAAATATCCAGTGGGCCTCTTAAAGGTAGAGCCAGCAGAAGGCATATCGAGAGGTTGCTTTTCAGCTCGTCTTCGGTCAAATTCCTCGTACTTTTCCCTTATTTCATCCTTATTTCCTTGACTTAAAGAAAAAGTCGCGCCAAGGACAATTAAATCCCTCTCTTGCACAAGAGAATGTCTGTAAGAAAAATTCATATCTTGGCAGGGCACTTCTATCACTTCATAATTTTCGTCTAAAAGTCTCACGCTCTTAATGACATTTTTCATCTCTCCATCATAGGCACCAGCATTCATGACAACACCGCCGCCAAGAGAACCTGGTATGCCGTGGGCAAACTCAAGTCCAGTAAGAGAATTTTCCATGGCAAACTCGCTGATCTTCTTTAGGCTGGCACCTGCTCCTCCATAAATTTCTGTGTCAGAGATTTTTTTCACTTCATTTAATTTATTTTTAAGCTTAATAATAATTCCATCAAAGCCCCTATCCCTCACAATAATATTTGTGCAATTGCCAAGGATATAAAAATTGTAATTATTTTCTTTAATTTCTTTTAAAATTTCAATGAGAGACTCCTCGTCCTTAGGTTTTATGAGAAGCTTAGCCGGTCCACCTACGCAAAAAGAAGTGTGGTTTGTCATGGGCTCGTCATAAAAAAAATCTCCCAAATTTTCATTTATATTAAATTTCATATAACACCTCGAAATATTATTACCATAATTATATCATTAAAGAGAATAAATATTAACTTCTCTATTATTTAAAAAAATATAATAAAAAAACTCCATTCTCTTAGTAAAAGAATAGAGTTTAATGTACTTTTAAATTTAATTTTCCTTAAAATTCACTTGTCTTAAAAACTTTTCATTGCTTTCTAAAAGTTTATTGTAATAGTCATCATAGGCTGGGCTCATTTTTCTAATTAGTGGTAAGGCCACTTCGTAATAGTTATTTTTTATCATATAATTTTTTATCTTGTCCTTAATCGTTTTTAGTGGGCTATTTTTATACTCATGGCTTTCTAAAAATTTTTCATAGGCTTTTATATTATTTTCATTTTCCCTTAGCCAGTCTTCAAAATTATAAGCCGCCTTGATTTTTTCACTGTTTATTTTTTCCAAGTCTTCATTTTTAAAATCACTAGTCAAATTTTCTATATAACTCTTTTCCTCTTCTGTAAAATCAATTTCGGGAAGACTGTCCAAAAAATTTACATATTCATTAAAGGCTTCTTCTTCATCTTCTTTTAATTTTTCTTTTAAAAAGGGTTTATAAGTCATAAAGAAAGCTTGACCAAAATATCCTGGGAAAATTCTTGTAAGTTTCTCGTAAATGCTCTCTTCCTTTTCCAAAGTATTTAATTCATCAGTGATTTCCTTTAAATCATCGCCCCTAACTATTCTTTCAAGCAAATTCTTTTTATTTTTTTCTAGTTCAATTTTATAGTCTCGGTCTCTTAAAATTTTTCCAATTTTCTTGTTATTAGAATCTAAAATATTTTTAATTTCACTTATACTTAGTCCAAGTCTTCTATAAAGGGAAATTTTTATAAGTCTATTAAGGTCTTCTTCTGAATAATTTCTGTAATTATTTTCCTCAAAGGCAGGCGATATCAGTTTCTTCTCTTCATAATATAAAATTGCCTTCCGCCTAAGTCCAGTAATTTTTTCCACTTCGCTTCTCTTCATAATTCACCTCCACTGATAGTCTAAGCCTGTCCCTTGGGTTCAAGTCAATATAAGTTTATAAAAAAAAGATACCCCAAAGGGTATCTCAATTTCATAGTTCTTATCTTCTGCCAAGTTCTGCGTCGTAGATATAAAGTCCAGCCCAGCTTTCGTTGATTCTTTCAAGTCTTTCTATAATTCCTCTGAAGTTATCTTCTTCTTCAACTTGTTCGTCAACATACCATTGTAGAAGTGAAGTTACTCTGTGGTCTTTTTCTTCTACTGAAAGTTCATAAAGATCGTTAATTCTTCTTGTAACTTCTTGTTCATGTTCATAAGCTGTCTTGAAAGTTTCTGTGAATGTTCCAAATTCAACTTCTGGTTTTTCAATTGCTTCAAGTTCTGGTCTAACATCTATTTCAAATAAAAATTGTCTTAATTTTTCTGCGTGTACAAATTCTTCTTCGGCTTGTTTGTTAAAGAAGTGAGCGAATCCGTCCATTCCCTTATCTTTTACATAGTTTGCCATTGAATAATAAATATATCCTGAAGATACTTCAAAATTGTATTGTTCGTTTAATCCCTTTATTAATTTACTTTCCATAATAAAAAACCTCCTGTGATTTTATTTATAAATTTACTAAGCTATGAGCTTTGTTTCTCATAATTCTATGTTACCCGTAAAATTATTTTTAAAACAATTAATTTGAAATCCCTAAATTATCTATTGAGATTTCTATATTATCCATGAACTTAAACTCAATTTTATTTATTTCTTCTAAATTTAAGTCCTTATTTTTATTTTTGAAATCTTCCAGTGGAATTAAAACTGTCTGTGGCACAAACCTGTCTACAAAATCATCAGTTAGATAGTCAGTCTTGTAGATAAAAGCCTTTGTCATGGGACTTAAAATTTTATACTTGGATGCATTTAATGAGGCTACATTGCCCCAAGTGTCTTGAATTTCTATTCTTACTGCATCTCTTTTATCCTCATAAGTTAAATTTTCCATGTCAAATTGTAAAAACTTTCCACCTGGAATTTTTTCAGTCAACCTAATTCCATAGCTTGAATCTTTTTTTGCCTTCATAAAAACTGCTGTTGTATTTGAGTCGCTTTCGCCATAGTCGTGGCTGTCTTCATAAATTTCATTTAAGCCATTAAAATTTATTATTCCGCCCTCTACTGATGTTGTTGTCAAATCATAATCTTCTTCAAAATCTGCAATTTTATAAAAGCTTGTGTCCATATATCTAGAGTAGTAATTAGTCTTTGGAAGATCTTCATAATTACTTGGTCCCTCCCTAAAAATTTCTCTGTTGTAAGTTTTTCCAAAGGCATTTTCCAAAAAGTTTAAGCTGTAAATTGATAAAATTTCCCTTTGGTCATCTCCATCAAGTAGCTCTTTTCTATTTAGGAAAAATCCCTCTGCTGGGTCTAAGTCAAAGTCGCCCCAAAGTGAATTGAAGTTGCCATGATTTCCATAGGCAAAATAAAGAGCTGCCTTAAAATTGTCCCTACCTCCAGAAAAAATTACATTGTCATAGAGGAGCATGCCCTCGAAGCCATCAACATCGGCGTCGTTACTGCCGCCAATTGTGAGGTAATCTACATCTCTTAAAATTATGCTCTTGTCTGAAGGCTCATATTGGTCGTAAGTCGGTGCAACAGTTATTATTCCCTTGATGTTAAACTTGTATTGGTGAGAAATATTTCCATCGTCGGGATGAAGGTTTAGCTGGTTAAAATTATAGGCAATAGCTGCTGCTTCACCACCACGAGAGTGACCAAAAAGAGCTATGTTTTCTGGGTCGAATTTGTTATAAAGTTCGCTATCTTTAACCTTATTTCTTGATAAAATATTTTTTATATTTTCAAGTAAGAGGACTGCCCTGGCGTCATTTTCATTTGAAAGGCCAAACTTGAAAAATCCATTTAACATATTTTCATCAACTGATACCATGGCAATACCCCTCTTTGCAAGGTAATTGCCTAGGTAGTCGTAGCCCAAATAATTTTTTGTTGTAAACCTGTGGTTGCCATGGAGGACAAATAAAACTGGAGCCCTATCTAAATCCTTTGGTGCATAAACCCTTCCCTTGACCTCTGTCTCCCTTAGGGTCTTTCCGAAAAATTTGTCCCTAACTTTTTTTGTCCTGCCCCTATATCTTACAAAGTCTGATAGATCCACTGGCTTTCCCCTATAGTCAATTACTTCTACTTCATACTTTTCTGGCTTTGAGGCAATTTTATTTTTTTCCACGCCTAAATCATAAATTTCTCCACTGTCAAAGCCTGGGAAGACCATAAAATAAATTGAAGCCCCAAGGATAATTGTGGTCGGAAGTAAAAATATCAGTGCCTTTTTCTTTTTATTTTTTGCAAAGGAAATTAAGGACTTTGCAAAGGCAACTATGACAATAAAAGCTGCCCCTATAAAAATTATTTCAAAATAATCTATGTCCACATAATAAAGACACTCGTCGTAAAAATATTTTATTCCATAGATGAGTAGGGCGTAGATGGCTAAATTTTTTGTCCTAATTCTCTTTAAGAGAAGAAAAACAAATTTAAGCAAAAAAATTGCAAGAGTATAAAAAACAAAAAATAGAAGGGCAAAAATTATAAAGGCTAAAATTTTTGGCACCTTAAAATCTTCTATGTAATAATAAAAAAATGTGGCAGAAAATAAAGACATTATCGCCACAATTACATAGGCAAAGCCACTTGCCCTTCCAAAATGTTTCTTGAAAAAACTATTTATTTTGTTTGATATTTTTATTAAAAAATTATTTATTTTCATAATAAGGGGATAAGCCCAAACTTATCCCTAATCCCTCTCTAATTCTACAAGTTCACTTTCGTCGTACTCTTCAACATTAAGTGACTTTGATTCATTTATAAAAGTTTTGTTAAACTCGCGAGTTCTCTTTATTTCATCAAGTTCAAGATAGACAATTTCCTTTTCGTCATCCACTTCATACATTACCTTTACAAGCTCTTGTATTGTGTAAGTGGAGACAACTGTTGCCTTGCCCCTATCTGTCCTTACAATTTCGCCTTCTCTTGGCATTTTCTTGTTGATGCATTCGTAGCCATCTTGTTCATATTTTAAACAGCACATAAGTCTGCCACAGATGCCAGAAATTTTTGTAGGATTTAAGCTAAGGTTTTGGTCCTTTGCCATTTTTATTGACACAGGAGAAAATTCACTTAAAAATGTGGAGCAACAAGTTGGTCTGCCGCAACAGCCTAGTCCTCCAACAAACTTTGCTTGGTCGCGAACTCCAATTTGTCTAAGCTCAATTCTTGTCTTAAAAATTGAGGCAAGATCTCTTACCAATTCTCTAAAGTCAACTCTTCCATCAGCTGTGAAGTAAAATAATAATTTTGAGCGGTCGAAAGTGTATTCACATGAAATTAATTTCATGTCCAGACCATGCTCTTCAACCTTTTGCTCACAAATTATAATTGCTTCCTTGGCTTTATTTCTATTTTCCACATTGATATTTTTATCTTCTTGGTTGGCAAGACGAATAACAGGCTTTAATTCACCCTTAATACTTTCTTCATCTATTTCCTTTAAAAGTTCCACTGCGCCAAACTCAAGTCCACGCACAGTTTCCACTATTACATAATCTCCAATTTTTATATCTATATCAACGGGATCAAAATAATAGATTTTGCCAGTTCTCTTGAACCTAATTCCAGCTATTTCTATCATCTAACTCCCCCTAATTCCATTAAAAGTGTTTCTACATTTAAATCAAAATTTATATTTTTTTCACTGCGGACAAGGGCATTTATAATTGCATCATAGGATTTTATAGCCCTATCCACACTTATATTTTCTAATTTTAACAAGTCAATTTTATCTGTATTTACAATTTTTTCTTCTCTGCCAGTTTTCAAATAAATTAAATCCAAATACCAAGTCAGCATAAAATTTAGAATCTCTGCAAAGTCTTCTCGATTGTCCTTAAAAAAAGTAAATTCATCAAAAATAAATTCAGTATTTCTAATAATTTTATCAAGAACCTTTATTAGGTCCTCTCTCTTTGACAAAAGTTCTGGGTCTTCAGAATATTTAAGGGCAAGGCTGACATTTCCATTGGAAAGGCGAGAAAAAAGCCTTGCATTTTTTTCTGTAATATTTTTCTTCTTCAAAAAATCTTCTATTCTATCTCCAGTGACATCAGAAAATTTTAAAACCCTGCACCTGGAAATAATTGTTGGAAGAATTTTTTTCATAGTACTTGAAATTAAAATTAAAATCAAGTAGTCCATGGGCTCTTCCAAGGTTTTCAAAAGTGCATTTTGCCCCTCCACTGTAACCTTGTCGAAGTCGTCAATAATTACAATTTTGTGGCTGCCAGAGTAGGGCTTGGAAAAAGAATTTTCAATAATTTCTTCTATCTCTTCTTTTTTTATGTTGCCCTCATTTTTAACAATATAAAGATCGGCGTCTTCATAGTCATCTATGCCACTAAAAAATCTAAGGGCCTCGCTGTCATCTTTTAAAATAGCCCTGGCAAAGTTTTTTGCGTGAGAAAATTTGCCAATGCCCCTTGACCCACAAAAAAGATAGGCGTGGCTGTAGGACTTGTTGACTAAATCCCCTTCCAAGCTATTTATAATTTCTCTATTTTCTAAAAACATTAAATTCTCTTAGACTCTTCTAGGTCAACGACAAAAATTGTGGCTCCAGAAACCTTAAAGTCTCCCTTTTCTATGTGAATATCTTCAGGCTCAGTTAGTTCTTTAAATATTCCATAAATTTTATCAAGCTCACTTTCTTCACAGCCCAACAAAAGTGTAGTGTTGCCAGATTTGAAAAAACCACCTGTAGAAGAAAGTCTTGTAACATATATATCTTCGTCTAAAAATCTATCTATTATTGCATCTGTGTACTTTTCTTGCACTATTGCTATCATCATTTTCGTATTCATAATATCACCTAAAACTTTTTAAAATCAAATACATCTATGACAAAAATTGTCGCTCCGCCAACTTTTACAGTGATTGGCACAGGAATCATGGCTTGACCAGGAATATTTATGGGCTGAATAGTTCTCTTAACTTCTCTAGTCCTTGAGTTTTCTTCCAAAATTTCCATAAACCTGTCCTTTTCTTCATCTTCAATACCTGAAAGAAGTGTGACATTTCCAGATTTCAAAAATCCGCCAGTGGAACTTATTTTTGTAACTTTAAAATCGTTTTTGTTGAGGATTTTTACTAAATTATCGCTATCCTCGTCTTGAACTATTGCGATTATAAGTTTCACACAATCATCCTTTCTTTGAGAACTTTCATGCAGTCGCAAAAAACTTCTTCAATGCTTTTATTTACATCTATAAAATAATAATTGTCTTCTTGACCTAAATTGTTGTAGTAGTCGCGAACTTTTTTATGAAATTCGTCAGGCTCTCTTTCAAGTCTGTCGTAAGAAGACTGGTCCTTCCTGTGTAGGGTAACTCCGCTGCTCCTAAAGATAAATACCACATCGGGTTTTAGCTTTCCCGTAGCAAAATTATTTATGGAAAGAATGTCTTCTAGGTCTTGTCCCCTGGCATAGCCTTGGTAGGCAAGAGATGAAAGGACATACCTTTCGCAGAGAACTATGGCCCCCTCCTCTAGGGCAGGAATTATTTTTTCGTAAGTGTGTTGAGCCCTGGATGCAGAATATAAAAGGGCTTCTGTCCTCATGTCCATTTCCCTTAAATCTTTATCAAGAATAAGATCTCTAATTTTTTCAGAAATTCTTGTACCGCCAGGCTCTCTAGTCTTTATAGTTTTTTTATTATTCTTTAAAAGTTCTTCATAAACTAAATTGCAAATTGTTGATTTTCCAGACCCATCAGGTCCTTCAAATGTAATAAATGCACTCATTTAACTACCTCAATTTTATCTTCACAAAGTCCAATTACTTCTATTCCTTCACTTAAAAATCTGTCAATATTTTCTATCATTTTATCATCAATAATTTCGCCAAAGGTCACAAGAGGTACTCCTGGTGGATAGGCTCCAATGATTTCCTTGGAAATCCTGCCATAGCCATCTTTATAAGAAATATATTCTCCCTGACATGAGTTGGCTTCTCTAGGAGTCATTGCCATCTTTGGAATTTCAAATTTAAAGGGCAAAATTTTCTTATAATCACAATTATCATAGGATAAAATTGCGTCCCTTAACTTTTCTATTTCTTCTTTAGTATTTATTGGTGAAATTATGGCAAGAGCGTAGTAGAGGTCTCCCATCTCAAGCCTTATATTTTTATTTTTTAAAAAATCTTCCACAATTTCTTCGCCACTCATGCCCCCAATTCTAAATAAAAATTTCATGGGGTCATTGGCTACTATAGACTCGTGACTTAAATCTATCTTATAATTTATGGCTCTCTTTAAATTTCCAAGGTCTCTAGTCCTCTTTTCAAGCTCGTATCTTCCCACTTCCTCCATATATTTTAAGCCAGCCTCAATGGAAAGCATGAATAAGTAGGAGGGCGATGTGGAATTATAAATATTTACATATTTTAAAAGTTCTTGGTGAGAAAATCTATCTGTCCCCCTGTGAATTAGAGCAGTCTGTGTCAGTGATGGAATCATCTTGTGAGTTGAATTTATAACTAAGTCCGCACCTGCATCTAGGGCTGAATATTTTTTTAAGTCTGAAAAATAAAGGTGGGCGCCATGAGCTTCATCAACTATAACTGCTATCTCCCTGTGGTGAAGAATTTTTACAAGTTCTTTTAGCATTAAAATTCCACCAAAATAATTTGGGCTAACTAAGACGCAGGCTGCAATATTATTTTTTTCTATTTTATCAAGAAGTTCTTCTTCATCAATTCCAAAATACATGGCGCGATCTTCGTCATAAATTGTATTTAAGTAAATCGGCTCTAAATCATTTAAGAGAAGGGCATTGTAAATGGACTTATGGGCATTTCTCTGAATTAAAATTTTATCCTTTGGTCTTGTCGCCATGGCTATGGCAATGTGAAGGGCACCAGTTGATCCATTTGTCGTAATAAAGGACTCCTTTGAGCCAAATAATTTTTTTATCTCTCTGTGCAGGTCCTCTATTGCTCCCCTTGGCTTTAAAAGATTATCTGTATCTAAAATTTCCGTCAAATCATTTTTTATGTCCAAGTCAAAAAAGTCCTTGCCCTTGTGACCTGGCATGCCAAAAGAAATTAAATTTTTTACTTTGTCCACTTCATTTTTTAAGGGGGTCTTCATCTTTTCTCCTCAACTTCCTTTAATTATACTATAATTTAAAGGCATTTAAAAGTTAGCCCTTTTTATAAAAATCTCCCTTTATAGAAACTTCGCCACTGGAAAGAGTGAGCCTTTCGTTGCCAGTGTCTACAATTAAATTGCCCTTGTCGTTAATGTCCACTCCCTTGGCAGAATATTTTTTGCCATTTAATACAAAGGAAAGGTCCCTTCCAATTACTAGGGAGTGTTTTTTGTAGTAGTCAATTATTTCCTTATCACTTTTTACATAATTATTTTCGTAAAAGGCATTTAAGACGCAGGATAAAATTTCATTTCTTATGACATCAGTACCAATGTAACCTGCAATGTCCTTTAAGTCTTTGAAGCTGTCGTCCTTTGGCTTGTTAACATTAATTCCAATGCCCACTATGACAGACTTTACGCTTCTGGACTCAAAGTCTGCATCAAGTTCAGATAAAATACCGCAAATTTTTTTGCCCTTTAAAAACAAATCATTTACCCATTTTATCTCTGCTTGCTTGCCTGTTGACTCCCTTATCCCCTCTGCAACGGCTACGGCAGCCTTAACTGTAGTTAAGTCAAAGTAAGAAAAATCGTAGGAGTCCTTGGGATGTAGGATTATGCTAAAGTAAACTCCGCTGCCCTTAGGTGATGTGAAGCTCTTGCCAGTTCTGCCTCGTCCACCCTTTTGCATGTCAGCTACAATTACAGTAAAATCTTTGACATCACTAGAATAAAGTCTCCTCTTTGCTTCCGTGTTTGTAGAGTCAATTTCGTCATAAATAACTATATCAATGTCCTTTAATTCATCTCGAAGACCCTTTCTTATGCCTTCGTCAGATAATTTGTCGTCGCTTTCTACAAGTTTGTAGCCCAGCTTTGTCTGCGATTCAATTTGAAATCCACTTTCCTTTAAGGAATTAATAGCCTTCCAAATTGCAGTTCTTGAAATATTTAATCTTTCTGCCAGCTCTTGACCAGAAATATAATTTGCCCTATTTCTTTCTAATTCTCTTAATACAATATCCTTTGTTTTCAATATATCACCTTATTCTTGACATTTTTGTAAATCTACTGTAAAATAATTTTCTAGGCTATGGAGAGATGTCCGAGAGGCTGAAGGAGCCCGCCTGGAAAGCGAGTATACATGAAAATGTATCGGGGGTTCGAATCCCCCTCTCTCCGCCATCGCCATGCTAAGTGGGAAATTAGCGATGTCCTGTACCTGCGATTCGCTACAGCAGGGCTGAATTCCCATTCGAGGACTTTAATTTTGCAGTCTGCCCCTTATAAGTGGTGTTGATGATTGGGTCCTGCGCAACAGAAACTTATGAACCGTGTCAGGTCTTGATCGAAGCAGCACTAAGTAAGATCTTTTGTGTGCCGCAAGGGTCGCCTGGTTTGAGCTAACTGTAAGGGTAACGTGTGAGGTTAACTTTCGAAAATGGGTGCATGGCTACATATTAGTCCCATTTATTTGGGACTTTTTTTATTGCCCTTTTTTAAAAAATTGGAGACATTTAAAAGTTCTCCTTCCTTTAAAACCTTCTTTTCCCTCAAATATTTTTCTGCCCTGGAATAAAATCCCCTCTTTGAGCCAGTCACATAAAAATAATCTCTTATGTAATTTTCCTTTTTGTAGTCATAATCTTCTAAAATGGCATCAGTATTCGAAAAGATTTCAATATTACTAGACTTATCGGCAAAATATTTTTTGAAAAAATCTTTTTTTAGATGAAGACCACTAGAAGCCAAAAAGATTAAATCGTACTTCCTAAAATCTTCGTCAGAAAAGTATTCATCAGAGATCATTCTTACTATTTCATCAGCAAGACCATCGTTACAAGCATTAATAAGTAGGGGCAGGCTCAAGTACGATACAGGAGAATCTGTGAAGCCTCCTAAAGTTTTTTCAGCTGAAGTAAGCTCTGTCCCTAGGCACAAAATTCTCTTATCCTTTAAATGTTTCTTAAGGGCTTTTTCTCCAAAGTCTGCCCTCTCATCATCCTTAAAATAATTTATGGCATCAAAGTCCATGACATAAATCTTTTTATCTTTTTTAAAAAATTTTTCCAAAAATTCTATTCTTGCGTTTACAGCTTCTCTCTTGTAAAGTCCATAGTATTCAAACCTTTCATCAACATAATAATTTAAATAATCTCTATGGGCTTCATAAAGTCCAACTATGCCAGGACCTGTGTCAAAAACTGCCAAAGCCTTCACCTACTCTCACTTTATATGTATACTTATAAATTTCTTTAAAATAATCATAAGCCTCTTCCAAGGATTTTTCATCTGCAAAGATGCCAAAAATCGTGGCACCACTTCCACTCATAAGAGGAGCCGAATTAAAGACCCTTAATTTATTTTTTATATCCAATAAATCTGGATGCAAAGAAAAAACTACATCTTCCATTTTATTTCTAAGATAAAAATTTAATTTTTCTATGTCTAGCTCATAAATGCCTTCTAAAATTTTAGAAAAATCAATTCTCTCCTTATCAATTTTTATTTTTTGGTAGACTTCCTTAGTTGAGACGCCGTAGCCGGGGTTTATGATTAAAACATGATCAAGCTCTATTGGGTCTACTGCCTCTAAAATATCTCCTATACCCTTTGCAATTTTACTTCCGCCAGTCATCATATATGTAAAATCTGCTCCGAGACCCCCTGCCATCTCAATTAGTTCAGCTCTTGGAATATTTATCTTGTAAAGGTCATTTAAGGCGTAAAGGCAAGCTGCTCCATTGGAAGTTCCCCCAGCAAGACCAGCGGCAATGGGAATTTTCTTTTTAATTTCAACCTTAAAGGGAAGGTCATAACCCACCCTGTTTTTTAAAAGTTCATAGGCCTTATAAATTAAATTGCTTTTTAAGTCAAAGGAAAATTCTGGTATTATTTCTAGTCTCTCGCTTTTAGAAAAAACCATCTCGTCACATAAATCTGTCATGACCATTAAGGTTTTTATGTCGTGATATCCATTTTTTCTCTTGCCTGTGACATCGAGAGATAAGTTTAACTTGGCATGAGCATTTTTCTTAATCATAATACACCTCATGTTAATTATAATTCATAATTTATTATTTTGCATCATTGTAAACCCCAGATTTTATATTGATAATAATTTTAATAAAATTTAAATTTGAGCAAAAAAATAAGCTGCCTAAGCAGCTGTTATTTTATGAAATCATCTTTGCATCTTTATAACTTACATCTTCATCTAAAACTGTAACTTTTACAGTAGAAGTAAGTACATCAGAGTAAGTGTATGATGCAGTTACAAGTTCTTCTCCGTTAAAAACTTCAAGTACAAAAAGACTTGGATAAATTGCCTTTAAAACTCCCTTGCGAGTGACAATTTTTTTTCTGCCTTTATTGGCCTTTACAATAACTTTTTTCCCTATATGATTCTCAAGCTCTTTCTTGATTAATTGCATTTGATTCATTCCATATCAATTCCTTCCAAAGACTTTTAATACTCGTTAATTATACTATAAAAATGGATTCCTGTCAAATAAATCTATAATTTTACTCCATAAATTTTTCTTTGTCAATAAATTTTATGCTTAATTTTTAAAATATTTTTAATTATTTTTAATTTTTCTCACAATTATTTTTATAATAATTTTTTTTGGTCTGATTTTTTATTTTTTTCCCTTAAAAAGCTCTAAGAACTTGCATTTTGTGAAATAAGGGTGGATTTTTCAAGACAACTATTGTATAATTATGTATTGTTATTAAGTGGATTGGAGGTATTGATGCAAAAAAAGAAAAAAGTCATTCTCGGAATGAGTGGCGGCGTAGATTCATCTGTGTCTGCAATTCTCTTAAAGGAGGCCGGCTACGATGTCACAGCTGTTTTTATGAGAAACTGGGCTGAAGATGACGGAGCTTGCACTGCAAGAGAAGATTACATCGATGTGGTCTCTGTCTGTTCACAACTTGACATAAAATATTTTACTGTCAATTTCGAAAAGGAATATAGGGATAGAGTTTTTTCTTACTTCTTAAGTGAATACAAAAAAGGCAGAACTCCCAATCCAGATGTGATGTGCAATACTGAAATTAAATTCAAGGCCTTCCTTGACTATGCAATGGATTTTGATGCTGATTATATTGCAATGGGTCATTATGCCAGGACAAAAAATGTCAATGGAAAAACCTATCTTTTAAAAGGCGCCGATCTTAATAAAGACCAGTCTTATTTTTTGTCCAGAGTTAAATCAGAGGCACTTGCAAAAACTCTCTTCCCAGTTGGCGATTTGACCAAGGATGAAGTGAGAGCCATCGCCAAAAAATACAAGCTCTCTACTGCTTCAAAAAAGGATTCTACAGGAATCTGTTTTATTGGCGAAAGAGATTTTAATGAATTTTTAGACCAATTTCTCTTTACTAAGCCTGGAAAAATTGTGGACGAAAAGGGCAAGGTAATTGGAGAGCATTCAGGTCTTATGCACTACACCATAGGTCAAAGGCGAGGAATAGGCATTGGCGGAGTTGGCAGTGGCGAGCCCTTCTTCGTATATGATAAGGATTTGAAAAACAATCTTTTGCTTGTGGCTCAAGGAATTAATAATCCCATCCTTTATAGGGATGAGTTTGAAGTTGAAGATATTTTTTGGATTACAGAAAATCCTTCTCTTCCCCTAGATTTATCTGTTAAAATAAGATATAGGGCAAAGGATGAAGATGCAAGGCTAGAAAATAATAAGGGTAAATATGTTGTTAAACTGAAAAAACCACTTAAGGGTGTAACGCCTGGTCAAGTTTGTGTTTTTTATCAAGGCGATGTATGTCTTGGTTCAGGTATTATAAAATAAATTTTGGAGGTATATATGAAATTACTTTTAAACAAAAGAGAAGCTAAGGGTAAAAACAAGGTTGATAAACTTAGAGCTAAGGGTGAAGTTCCTGGAGTTCTTTACTCAAAGGGACAAGAATCAAAATTACTTTATGGTCTAGAAAAAGATTTATTAAAGGCTTTTTCTGACGAAGGATATTCAAACATTTTTGAAATCGAAGTTGATGGAGAAACTATTTCCGTACTTTTCAAAGAAGTTCAAATGCACCACATCAAAAATGCAATGGTTCACTTTGACTTATATGAAGTTGATATGAACTCTGAACTTACTGTTGAAGTGCCAGTAGTTCTTGAAGGTAGAGATGAAGTTAAGGTTCAACCATCTTCATTAATCCAAGTATTAAACGAAGTAAGTGTAACTTGTCTTCCAAAATATCTTCCATCTGAAGCTGTTGTAAATGTTGTTGAAATGCAAATTGGCGATGTAGTAACTGTTGCTGACCTAGATATCTTCAGCTACGAAAACATCAAGATTGACATGGATGCTGAAGAAACTGTTGCAACTCTTGTTGAACCAACAGAAGAAAAAGAACCAGAAGAAGGAGCAGAAGAAGTTTCTGCAGAAGTTCCTACTGTTTCTGAAACTGAAGAAAAAGAAGAAACTGAAGAATAATTTATATTTAAAAAATTTACATTTTAAAAGGGCTCCAAGAGCCCTTATTTTTTTGAAAATTTTTATTTTTTCATGCTTATATTTTGTTTCTTAAAATTTTCTTATCCAATAAATTTTAAAGAAATTTTAAAACCCCTCTTGGGTCTTCTACTATATTTTCTGTATATTTTTCAAGCATCTCTCTCGATCCTGTGCCACATAAGACGCCAAGCTTTAGGGTGTCCTTGCCAAAAATCATGTCAACCTTGGAGTCGCCAACAATAATAATTTCTTGGTCCCTTAGAGAATATTTTTTCTTAAAAATTTCTAGGCTCTCTGTGCTTGGTTTCTTTTCATATAAATCTGCAGCTGCATAAAAATCTATGAAGCTGTCTAAGTTCAAGTATTCCATAGAGTATTTTGCCTGCCTATAATTATCTGAAGTGAAAAGTCCTATAATTATGCCCCTATTTTTAAGGTCAGTAAATAAACTTTTGAGGTCGCAAGTTTCTTTTATTTCGCTATTATTTTCCTTTAAAAATTCTAGGAGGAAGTCGTCTATATCTTTATAGATTTCCTCTTGACTCTCATCCATAAATTCAGAAAAAATAAGTGCCAAGTCCTCCACAGTCTCTGATGACAATATGGAATTTTCCTTCACTTCATTATTTTCCTTTACGCCAATTTTTTTAAATAGCTTTTTCTTGGCATCATGGTTTAAATTTTTTTTACTTAAATATTTTACAATTGAGTCCACCCAAATATCTGAAAATTTCAGTAGGGTTCCGTCTTTGTCAAATAAAATTGCCTTAATCATAGTAAGTCTTGAAGTTCCTTCCAAGTTTTTATTTTTTTCTGGCTCTTGTCCAAATTGTAGAAGTGCGGATTGGTAAAGCCGTAGAGCTCTCCATCTTCACACCTCACATTTGCCCTGAGATAGTGATAATTTCCGTCAAAATTTAATTTTACCTGCAAACTATTTTCGCAAGTCTTATAAACTTCGCCATCTACTATTAATTCTATATGAAGTTTTTTGCCGTGAAAAGTATTTTCTTCTAAGTTCATGGAAAATTCACTGTCCCCAATTTTTTTAAGGTCAAGTAAATTTTCGCGAGAGACAGAAATTTTCCCTGCCAGCATAGCTTTTTTTATTTCATCCTTGGAAAGATTTTTTGCAAAAACAAAGGTCTTTGGATCTCCAAGTAAAGATGGATAGTCTGCCTTTTCGTATTTTTCATAGGGGTAGAGGTGAGAGTCGCTGCCGCCAAGTCCATAGACCACATAACCATTTTGAAGGAGGATGTCCCATGCCCTTAGAGCCTTTTCCATGGCATCAAGGGAAGTCATGTAAGTTGGGTCATTTATTATTTCCATAAATTTTAAGTCCTCTAAATCATAATCGCCAACTAAAAATTCATAGGTCTCCATAAAAGGATGGTTGATGGAATAAACTTCTCCCCTTAATTCTCTTAAAACTTCTAAAAGCCAGTCTTCTGTATTAAGTCCCTTGACTGAATGTTTTTCAAAAACTGATCCATTGGTAAAAAATAAATTTACATGGCCAAACTTTGATGTGATTTCTGTGCCCTCAATAATCAATAAGTCTGTGTCAGGGAATTTCGTCTGATTAAAATTGTGGTCCGTTGGAGAAAAAAAGTCTAGTCCCCTCTTCTTTGCAACTTCAATATTTTCTTCTGGCGATAATTTTCCATCAGAGTAAAAGGTGTGAGTGTGAAAGTCTCCAGCGTACCAGCTTTCTTCCCTGCACTTGACCTCATCTTTTTCTATGTCCACTTCTCCCTTTGAGTCTATAGGACTTTTTGCCTCTTCAATTTTTAATAGGACATCTCCACTTTTGTAGAGAAAATAAGCTATCCTATAGTCGCCATCTTCTAAATTTTTAAAGCCATTAGATGACTTTTCCATATCCACTGCCATAAATCTTTCTGCATCTCTATTTGCAGTGATGCTGCCCACAATTTTATCTTCCCTATAGACAAAGAGACTTATAAAAAAACTTTCTCCACTTATGGAAAATCTTAGGGAGTCTTCACCTAAATCCTTTAAATTTATTTTTAAATTAATTTCATTAAAGCCATCTTTTAAATTTTCTATAATATTTTTCATATTTCTCCTTAAAAAAAGCTCTGGGCATAACCCAAAGCTTGCTTTTAAAAATTTTTCTTACTTGTTTATTTCGTCAAGGGCTGCTTGGGCAGTCTTAGCTGCCTCGTCAAGGGCAGTCTTTGCATCTATATTTTGAAGTTCAACCTTATCTGCTGCAATGGAAAGTGCATCTGTAATTTTTCCATCAGTTGGGTCGATAAAGGCAGGAGATGCGTGCATTGCTTGTTCATAAGGAACTCCTGCATAAGGATTTTCTTCTATAAATTTTTTATATTCAGCAACATCTGCTGCAGATTTTCTTACTGGAATGTAACCAATTTTTTCTGACCACTTAGCAGAAACTTCTGGGCTTGTGAAGTAGGCTATCCATTCATAGGCAGCCTTTTGTTGTTCTTCACTTGCTGCTGCAGGAACAAGTAGAGAGTGAGCATTTGCCACTGGCTTTCCTGGGTTGCCATTTAGTCCTGGTTGTGGAAGAGAAGAAATTTTTGTAAAGTCAAGGTCTCCCTTGTCTCCTGATGAACCAGTGTAGGACATTGCGTCGCCATTCATTACATTGTCTATAGTTCTGTACCAATATTCCCAGCCTTGTCCACCAGATTCGATTTTTGTAGTTTTGTTGTCAAAAATTTGTTGTCTGACAAAGTTCCAGGAATCAACCCATTCCTTGCTGTTGATTAAAACTTTTTTGCCATCATCAGATAAAATTTTGCCGCCATTAGATAGGGCAATATCCATTAAGTTTTCGTGGTTATACATTACAAGGTGTCCCCACTTTGCTATGCCCTTGTCTTGAATTTCCTTTGAATATTTAAAAGTATTTTCCCAAGTGCTGTAAACTTCCTTTGGATCAAGACCTGCCTTTTCAAGTAAGTCCTTTCTGTAATAAATTACTTGAGTTGTGCCATAAGCTGGGAAGCCATAAACCTTGTCGTCTATAATGGCTGGCTTCATAAATACATCAAGGTAATCATCAATTGGAGTTCTGTCATCCATGTACTTTGTCAAATCTGCAAGCATGCCATCCTTAACTCTAAGTTCAATGTTTGAGCCAATGTAAACTGCTGGTGGTTCTTTGGCTGCAATAGCTGCTTGAACTTTTTGGAAAGTTTCATTGTAGTCAGCTTGTTGAACGCCAACAACCTTTACCTTGTCTTGTGATTCGTTAAATTCCTTAATAATTTCTTCCATAGTTTCGCCAGCAACTGAACCAAGTCCATACCAAAATTGAATTTCAGTTTTTCCCTTGGAGTCTGCTGTCTTTTCTTCTGTCTTCATTGCATCTTTTGCAGAACTAGAACAGCCTGTCAAAAGCATAAGTCCGCATAGCATAAGTAATGCTGTTTTGAATAGTTTTTTCATTTTTTCTCCTTTAAATTTTTTATGTTAATTAATATTAACCCTTAATACCGCTATCAGAAATTCCCTTTATAAACCACTTTTGTAAAACAATAAATAGAATTAAAAGGGGAAGAACTGATATAGTGTTGCCCGCCATTAAAAGGGGCAAGTTTTCTCCAAAATTTCCCTGTGAGGTAAAAAATTTATTTAAACCCACGCTTATTAAATACTTTGATTTTGAATTTGTAATAAGTGAAGGCCACATATAGTTGTTGTACATGGTCACAAATTGGATCAGTGCATTTGTAAGTATTGTAGATTTTGAAATTGGAAGGACAACCTTTAAAAGTATGTCCAAGTCACTTGCACCGTCCATTTCCGCTGCCTCTATTAACTCCTTTGGCACTGTCTTAAAGGTATTGTAGAGCATATAAATTGTAAAAACTGCCACTGCATTGGAAACAATAATCCCTGTTAGGGTGTCGATTAAGTTTAATTTTGCAATTATTACATAGCTTGGCACATAGGTTGTGGCAGCTGGCAGCATGTAAGTTAAAAGGATTCCCTTAAACATAAGTCCCTTCAGTTTAAAGGAAAATCTGTACATACCATAGGCGAGCAAGACTCCAGTTACAATTTGAAGAAGAACTATTACAATTGATGTGACAATTGAATTTATGATGTATAAATCAAAGGGGGCTAAATTTAAGGCTCCCATAAAATTTCTAAAATCTAAAAAATCTGGCATAAAGCTAAGAGGCTTACGCATAATAGATTCTGTAGTCTTAAAAGAATTTGACATCATCCACATTAGTGGAAAAAATGTGATTATGGATAAAATTATGAGGACAAGGTGCCTTCCTATTTTTTTCATCATGACTGAACCTTCTTTCTCATAAAAATCATAAGAAGTGATAATATTGCCGTTATTATTACTATAATAAGTGACACTGCACTTGCCTTGCCCATGTTAAACTCTTCAAAGGCCATTTGGTAAAACAAGTAGAGTAGTGTCCTTGTTGAGCCTGCAGGCCCCCCTCTTGTGAGAACTGAAAACTGGTCATAGGCTTGAATGGATGTTATTAAATTCATAATTAGTAGGAAGTAAGTTGTCCCCTTTGTCATGGGAAAGTAAATATATTTTATTTTTTCAAAAATATTTATGCCTTCAAGCTCTCCCACTTCAAATAAACTTTTTGGGATCTTGCTCATGGCATCGGTGTAAAATAACATTGCCCAGCCAGAATTTTTCCAAATAGTTACCATTATTACCGCTAGCATGGCTGTGTTTTCCTTGGACAACCAATCAGGTCCATTTATGCCAAAGATGGCAAGACACCTATTTATGAGGCCGACATCGCCTCTAAGCATCCAAGACCAGACAATTGACATGGCAACCATGGGAGTGACCCAGGGCGAAAACAAAAAGCCCTGATAAATTAACTTTCCCCTAAAGTTTCCCTGCAAGAAGAGGGCAAATACAAAGCCAAAAAATAGGACAGGCACTACTGTGCCAAGACCAAAGACAAGAGTGTTCTTTAAAGCCTGGCAAAAAAATTCATCTTGCAAGATGTACTTGTAATTTTCCACTCCAACTAAATCGAAGTTGGGGCTTACATAATTCCAGTTGGTAAAGGAAATGAGAAGTGATGCAAGCATTGGCAGAAACCAAAAAATTATAAGTGGAGCCAAGGGAAGGAAAAAATAAATAAAAAATTCTTTAGGTCCAAGCCTTCTCTCATAGGATTTTCTTGCCCTAGTCTTCATAGCTTTCACCTATAAAAATCCTATCTCCAGAATCCCTGTCAAAGAAATAAGTTTTTTCTCTTGGGATTTTTACAAAGAGTTCACCCTTGTCCCTTGGATTTTTTTCAAGATCACACTTTAAAATTATTTTATTTCCAAATAATTTGCCAGAGATATTGTAGTCAGACCCCAAAAGTTCTATTAAATTGACGCTAAAGGGCAAACCTTCACTATTTGAAAGCTCCAGAGCTTCAGGTCTTATGCCAAGAGTAAGAGGTCTATCTTCCAAACTTATTCCACTTAAAATTTTATTGCCTTTATCATCATAGAAGGCGCCGGATTTCACTTCTCCATTGATAAAATTCATTGCAGGAGAACCTAAAAATCCTGCCACAAAGGCATTAATTGGATTGGTGTAAAGTTCCCTTGGACTGCCAATTTGTTGAATGATTCCATCATTTAAGCAGACAATCCTCGTTGCCATGGTCATTGCCTCAGTTTGGTCGTGAGTTACATAGATAACTGTGGAGCCCAACTTGTTTTTTAAATTTACAATTTCCTCTCTCATTTCAACTCTTAATTTTGCATCTAAGTTTGACAGAGGTTCATCCATTAAGAAAATGTCAGATTCCTTAACTATGGCTCTTCCCAAAGCAACTCTTTGCCTTTGACCGCCAGAGAGATCCTTGGGCTTTCTATTTAAATAATTTGTAAGACTTAAAATTTCAGCAGTGCTTCTAACCTTTTCGTCAATTATTTTCTTGTCCAGTTTTCTAATCTTCAATCCAAATCCTATGTTGTCGTAGACAGACAAATGAGGATAAAGTGCATAGGATTGAAAGACCATGGCAATGTTTCTGTCCTTTGGAGCAAGGTCGTTAGATAATTTGCCGTCGATGTAAAGTTCTCCACTAGTAATGTCTTCAAGACCTGCAATCATTCTAAGGCTTGTTGACTTGCCGCAGCCAGAAGGACCAACAAAGACGATAAATTCATTCTCCTTTATGTCAATGGAAAAATCCTTTACAGAATAATCCTCATTCTCCTCATACTTTTTACAAATATTTTTTAAGCTAATTTTGGACAATTGCCCTCCTCCTTTCACCTCAACTATTCTACTTATTAATTAAATAGAAAAAATATATAAAAGGTAAAGAATTTGTAAAGTGGAAAAATTTTATTCTTATTTTTTACGGAAAATAAAATTCATTAAAATTTTAAAAATAAAAAAACTCAATAGCTTTATAAAAATTTTTATAAAAAAAACCCCGATATAAATCAGGGATCATCAAAGTAATTTATTTATTTTCAAACCATTCTTTCATAGTTCTCATAACTTTTCTAAGTTCATCTTCCTTTATGACATAGGGAACCATGCTGTAAATATATTTTAGAAATGGTCTTGCAAAAACTCCTCTTTCGTAGGCAAATTCTTGGAAACCTTCTATGTCTTTTCCATCTTTTAATTCAATACATACACATCCACCCATGACACGCACTTCTTCTATCTTTGGATGAGAAAATTTTTCCATCTCTTCTTTTTCAATTTCTTCAATTCTCTTAATTTTGTCCATGAAATTTTCTTTTTCAAAAATTTCTATTGCCCGAAGAGAAACTGCACAGGCAAGCGGATTTCCCATAAAAGTTGGACCATGCATTAGGGCGTGAGTAGGCTCATCATCATAAAAGGCGTCAAAAACTTTTTTATTGGCAACAGTTGCTGCGTGACCAATATAGCCACCAGTTAATGCCTTGCCAAGGCAAATTATATCCGGCAAAACTAAATCTGCAACAAATCTATTACCCGTTCTTCCAAATCCAGTTGCAACTTCATCAAAAATCAAAAGCACCTTATATTCATCGCAAAGTTCTCTTGCCCTCTCAAGAAAAGAAATGTCATACATTCTCATGCCGCCTGCACCTTGAAGAAGTGGTTCAACTATAAAAGAATTTAATTTGTCGCCATATTCTTTAAAGGCTTTTTCTAGGGCAGGAATTTCTGTTGGAATGTGAACAACATACTTGCTCTTGCCATAAGCTTCAAGGACAAAGTGATAATCTTCGTCATCTCCAACTTCCATAGTCTTAAAAGTGTCGCCATGATAAGCATGATTAAGAGCAAGAACCATCTTTCTATCTTCTTCACCCTTATTCATGTAAAATTGAAGTGCCATCTTTAGGGCAACTTCTACTGCAACTGAACCTGAATCAGAGAAGAAGGGATAGTCTAAGTCTCCTGGCAAAAATTCCTTTAATTTATTTGAAAGTTTTTCCACTGGCTCGTGAGTCAAACCACCAAGCATTACATGAGAAAATTTATTCACTTGATTTATAATTGCTTCATTTAACTTTTCATTTTTATAGCCATAAATATTGCTCCACCAAGAAGATACAGAGTCAATCATCTTATTATCTTCTGTGTAGAGATATACTCCTTTGGCATCAATTACCTTGTAGGGTGGCTTCATGGTTTTCATTTGTTCATAAGGATACCAAATCATAATAACTCCTATTCATAAATTTCTTTTAAAACTTCTACATCAATATCAAGGTCTTTATCGCCCTTTTTGACACAAGCAAGGACTTTAAGACCACTCATGATTCCACACATCTTAATGTTATCTTCTTGCATAACATCGCCAGGAATGTAATTGTTAAAAATTATTCCCTTGACCTTGATGCCCTTTTCCTTCATATAAAAAGCAGTTAAGACTACACTGTTTATTGTTCCAAGACCTGCATCAGCTACAATTATTGATGAAAGACCACATTTTTTTATAAAGTCTTCTAAGAAAATTTTTTCTTCATCATATCTTAGAGGACACAAAATTCCACCAGATCCTTCTAAAGTTATGAAGTCACATTTTTCCTTTAATTCATCAAATTTTTCTATTACAAAATCTAAATCAATAGGACCGCCTTCTATTCTTGCTGCCAAGTGTGGAGAATAGGCATTTTCATAAACATAGTGGCACATTTCATCAAGTGGCTCATCTATATTTGCAAAATCTTTTACAAATTTTGCATCTCCTGGAATTAATTTTCCATTTTTATCTCTTACATTTCCACTCATGGCAGCCTTGTAGTAATAAGATTTAGCTCCGGCTTCAGCTAATTTTTTTACTAATAGACCTGCAACATAGGTCTTTCCAATTTCAGTTCCTGTTCCTGTTACAAAAATATTTTTACTCATTTTTTTCTCCTTAGTTATAGCTCTTATTTACAATTGGGATTAATCTCTTGCCGAGAAAAGCTCCCACAAAACACAAAAATATATCTCCTGGCACTGCAAGTAGGAAGCAGTAAATTATAATGGCCTTTACTCCAATTGGAGATGCCAAATAAAAATTGCTGATAAAGTAATAGTAAACCATGCCAAATATGTAGACTATAGCTAGTCCCACGAAGTTTGCTGTAAGAAGTCTTTTCATGTCTGGTCTTTTTTCTTTATTTGCAATTTTTCCTGTAGCGTAGGCACCCACTGCAAAGCCAAGTATGTATCCAAAAGTAGGCTTAAAGATATATCCAAATCCTCCACCCTCTGTGAAAACTGGAAGTCCTATTAGACCCAAAATTATGTAAACAAGAACACAAATTGTACCAAGCTCTGGACCTAAAAGTAAACCTGCAAGCATTGTAAATAAAAGTTGCAAGGTAAAGGGTAAAACCGGTATTGGAATTCTTATAAAAGTACCCACAATAATCAATGCCACAAATAGAGAACATAATACTAATTCTCTCGCTTTTAAATTTTTCAAATCTTCCTCCAAATTTTAAAAATTGTAAACAATTACTTTAAATAAAGTTAACACTCGCAATAATTTTTGTCAACTTTTTTATTTTCTTAGTTAACTTTTCTGTTAAAAAAAAGTTCACTAAGAATCTAGTGAACCCTAATTTTTTAATTTGATTAAATTTTAATTTACAGAAGTTCTATTTTTGTGCATGTAGTAGACTGCAAAGAATAAGGCTATTGTTTCTAAAAGCATTGGGATTAGTACTCCTATTCCCATCCCCCTCATAAATACATCTCCATTGTTTTGAAGGAGTTCAATATTTGTAAACAAGTCAAATTTATCTAAGATGAAGATAATAGCTCCTTCTATTAGACCTAGTACTATATATACAAGGACTGGTCCACCTAATCCAAATCTTCTAAGTTGCTTGCCACCACCAAGAGTCACTGCAAAGATTATGCTAATGATGTTGTTAAATAAAAATAGCAAGCACCAAGCAATAAGCACTAATATGTTTCTTATTCCAACTTCATTAATTTCCTCACTTATGTCTGCCCAAGTTGCATCTATTACTCCTCCATCAACAGAAGGTACAGCCATAAATAGGAAAACAATTAATCCTACATAAAGTGAATAGATTATAAACATTATAAGATAATATAAAAATCTAGAAAAAGTTTTTGCTGATGGACTTATTGGTGTTGATTCATAAAATAGGGCGCTATCACCAAAAAACATATTGTAATCGCCAACAATTACTGTTATTGCTGCTGCCATGTAGCCAAATATTAGCGCCATCATGCCTAGGACAATTGCACTATCACCAATTGAATTATTAACATTTGAAAATAATAATCCAAAAATAATTAGGACCACTGGCAAAACTGGAATAAACCAATTACTTCTAAAATGATTTTTTATTTGATGTCCAAGTAATTTTCCCATTAAAATACCTCCGTAAAGTAGTCTTCTATGCTCATGTTTTCTTCACTTCTTATCTCATCAACAGTTTTATTCATCATAATCTTTCCATCTGACAGGAATAAAACTCTGTCTAAAAGTGGCTCAATTTGATTTATAAGATGAGTTGAAACTATGATGAGATTGTCCTCTTCAAAATTATTTAAAATAGTTTCAATTATTGCCTTTCTAGCAGAAGGATCCACGCCAGAAATTGGCTCGTCAAGTAAAAATATTTCAGCTTTTCTTGAAAGGCTTAAAGCAATTTGCATTTTTTCTCTCATGCCCTTACTCATTTCCTTTACCTTTGCCTTTTGTGGTAAGTTAAATTCATTAAATATTTTATAAAATTTGTCCTCATCGAAGTCTTTAAAAAATAGTTTGTAAGTCTTAACAACTTCTTTAACAGAAAGTTTTTCACTCATAGAAAACTTATCAGGTTGATAAGATAAAATTTCTGCTGTTTTGTAAGTAATATTTTCTCCATCTATTAGGACATTTCCCTTGTAAGTCATTTCTAAACCTGCAAGGATTCTTAAAAGTGTTGACTTTCCTGCTCCGTTGGGTCCAACTAGTCCAACGATTTGTCCCTTTTCAAGTTCTAAATTTAAGTCATCAAGAACTTTATTTTTGTATCCCATAGATAAATTTTTTATTTCTAATTTGCTCATACTTCCCTCCAATATTCATCTAAAAGTTTAAGTGATTTTTCCTTTGTGAGCTTAAGTTCATCTGCTACACTGATTAAATCGTCGCAGGACCTATAAAAAGCTCCTTTAGCAATCTCATCGATTAAATCTGTATCATCAGTGATAAATCTTCCACTAGTCCTATTTGATTTGGCAAGGCCTTCTCTCTCCAGCTCTTGTAGTGCCCTTTGCACAGTGTTGGGATTTACCCCATAGATAGTGGCAAGATTCCTAACAGTGTCCATCTTCTCTCCACTTTTCCACTGGCCACTAGAAATTTTTAGCTTGAAATCTTCAAGAAGCTGTAGATAAATGGGTCTGTTATTATCAAATTCCATAGAAACCTCCTTCTTATGTAGCTATAATTTTATTTTAAAATAAATTCTGTATTGTTGTATCAACTCCTTAATACAACAATTATTATATACAACTTTCAAAAAAATGCAAGAGAAAATAAAAATTTTTGAAAAATTTTTACGACAAAAAAATTAAAGATGGCAAAGAAAAAATCCTAAAGCCTTAATAGCTCTAGGATCTTATTCTTCTTTATTTATTTTCTTTAACTTCTTTATTTTTTCTATTCTTTTTATTTTTTACTTTTTTAAGTCTAAAGAAGTCTTCTCTTTCTTTTTCTGCCAATATATCTTCAATTTCCCTAATAATGTGCTTGTACTTGGGAATTTGAATTTTATCTAAGGCATTTGCTCTTTTGGCAGTCTTTTTTATTTCGTTGGCAAGTCTAAAGACAGATGTCTCAATCTCTGCAAGTTCATAAATGACTGGAAGGATTTCAGAAATATTTATCTTTGCCCTGTCAAAGGCTGCATTAGACTTATGAAGTGAATAGTCTGCCTTCACTTCTGCCTTGTTGTATTTAATTTTAGGCAGTTCAAGCCCCATTACTGAACGAGAAATTATTTCGTATTCTTTTTCATTAGGAGCTGCCTCTCCCATTTCCTTTAAGGAAAGGGCGCCCATAGAAATTGTGGCTTCAACCAGTTCTCCATAGGATGCTGCAAATTTTTCTTCTATCTCAGCTTGAAGCTTCTTGGCATTTTTATTTAAGTCCATCATTTCCTTAATGAGGACTGTCCTCTTCTTGTCAAGGAGGTCATAACCCTTTTCTGCAAGTAGGAGGGCATTTTTTGATGCTATTAAATTTGCCTTAGTAGGTGTGACCTTAATTGCCATTCTTATCACCTAAATATTTTTCTTTTAACTTAGGATCAATTCTATCAATCATTTCAGGAGGAAGTATCTTTAATAATTCCCAACCTAAATTTAGGGTGTCTTCTATATCTCTATTTTCATTTTGGTCTTGAGTCAAAAATCTCTTTTCAAATTCTTCGCCAAACTTTAAAACTAATTTTTCATCATCAGAAATATCATCTTCGCCAATAATTTGTGCAAGGGCTCTAGTTTCTTGTACCTTTGAATAGGATGCAAAAAGTTGAGAGGATAGGTCTGGGTGATCTTCTCTTGTGTAGCCTTCTCCAATGCCGTCCTTCATAAGTCTTGAAAGAGATGGAAGTACATCTATTGGTGGATAAACTCCCTTGGAGAATAAATCACGACTTACTACAATTTGACCTTCTGTAATATAACCAGTTAAGTCAGGGATTGGGTGAGTGATGTCGTCATTAGGCATAGTTAAAATTGGAATAAGAGTTACAGAACCAGAGCTGTCCTTAATCATACCTGCCCTTTCATAAAGAGCTGCTAGGTCTGAATAAAGGTGTCCTGGATAGCCCTTTCTTGATGGTACTTCTTCTCTTGATGATGAAACTTCTCTTAGGGCTTCAGCATAGGAAGTGATGTCTGTCATTATTACAAGAACTTGCATATTTTTTTCAAAGGCTAAATACTCTGCAGCTGTTAGGGCACACTTTGGTGCAATAAGTCTTTCCATAATTGGGTCGTCGGCATAGTTTATATACATTACTACCTTGTCAATTACGCCAGAGTTTTTAAAGCTTTCTCTAAAGAAGTCAGCTTCGTCATGCTTTACACCTATGGCAGCAAAGACTATGGCAAAGTTATTTTCTCCGCCTTCGTCGGCAATTTTTGCCTGCCTTACAATTTGTGCAGCAACTTCATTGTGGGGAAGACCTGAACCTGAAAAGATTGGAAGTTTTTGTCCTCTAATTAATGTCATAAGTCCATCAATGGAAGATATACCTGTTTGAATAAAGTTTCTTGGGTATTCTCTTGCTGATGGGTTAATTGGTCTACCGTTGATGTTATAAACATCCTTGGAGTAGATGGCACCGCCCTTGTCTATAGGCTTAGCTGTTCCGTTAAATACTCTTCCCAAAATTTCTCCTGAAAGGGGAATTTCAAAGGGATGGGCAGAAAATTCTACCTTAGTATTTTTTGTGGAAACGCCTAAGTTATTGCCAAAGACTTGGACAATTGCCTTGTCGTCATCAATTTTTATAACCTGACCAATTTCTGATCTCTTGCCGTCCTTTGATATAATCTTTACAACTTCACCGTAACTAACTCTGTGAAGATTTGAAAGTTCTAGTAGCGATCCTTCAATTCTATCAAGTGTTAAATATTCTTTTTTCATTCTACATCACCATAAGTTGCGCTAAGCTCTCCATAAAAATCGTTGATTTCATTGTTTAAGCTTACAAATTTCTTTAAGTTTTCGTTTTCTATATCGTATTTCATGTTAATTACTTTTCCGTAAAGACCATCGTTCTTTATTACTGAAATTGGAATTTTAAGCTTTAAGGCTTCCTTTCCCTTTTCATAAAGATTGTCTATTGTCTTTAACATTTCAAATTGCTTTTCAAGAGGCACAAAGGTGTCAATTGGGTTAAAGGCATTTTGTTGCAAAAATCCAACTTTTACAACACGACAAATTTCAAGGACAAGTCTTTCTTCATCTGGAAGGACATCTTCCCCAACTAACATTACAATTTCATTTAACTTGGCTTCCTTGTGAAGTAAGTCTAAATATTTTATTCTGAGATCAGGAAGGTCTCCGTCAAGTCTCATGTCATAGTAATTTTTAAGAAGTGGAATATAGCCTGAGTAGGAGTTCATCCAGTTAATGGCAGGATAGTGTCTTGAGTAGGCAAGTTCCTTATCTAGTGCCAAGAATACATTTACGAATCTCTTTGTATTTTCAGTTACTGGTTCAGAGAAGTCGCCACCAGCTGGTGAAACTGCACCAATAAGAGTTACAGAACCTTCAGAGCCAGATAGAGTTTTTACATAGCCAGCTCTTTCATAGAAGCCTGCAATTCTTGATGGAAGATAAGCAGGATAGCCTTCTTCTGCTGGCATTTCTTCAAGACGACCAGAAATTTCACGAAGAGCCTCTGCCCAACGAGAAGTTGAGTCGCCCATTAGAGCAACATGGTAGCCCATATCCCTAAAGTATTCTGCCATAGTTACACCAGTGTAAATTGATGCTTCACGAGCGGCAACGGGCATATTAGATGTGTTGGCTATAAGAATAGTCCTATCCATAAGGGCCTTTCCTGTGTTAGGGTCAATTAGCTTTGGAAAGTCTTCCAAAACTTCTGTCATTTCGTTTCCTCTTTCACCGCAGCCAATGTAGATGATGATGTCGGCATCACAATACTTTGCTATTTGGTGTTGAGTCATAGTCTTACCAGTACCAAATCCACCAGGAATTGCTGTAGTACCGCCCTTGGCAATTGGGAAAAATACATCGAAGACTCTTTGTCCAGTTACAAGAAGTTTGTCAATGGGAAGTCTTTCCTTAACTGGTCTAGGAATTCTTACTGGCCAGTTTTGGTACATCTTCACTTCATTTATCTTGCCATATTCGTCCCTTACCTTTAATAAAACTGTTTCAATATTGTATTTTCCGTTGTCAAGAATTTCTACAACTTCGCCACTAACTTCTGGCGGAATCATGACTTTGTGAGTGATAATGTCAGTTTCAGGAACTTCTGCAAAAATTTGTCCACCATGAACCTTGTCGTGAAGGGCAACCTTAAAAGTTACATCCCAAAGTTTTTCTTCGTCTAGGGAAATAAGTCCAAGGCCTTCAGGCATAAAGGACCCGTGATTCTTTTTTATAACTTCAAGAGGTCTTTCGATACCATCAAAGATACCCCTAATCATGCCAGGTCCAAGCTTAACAGAAAGAGGAGCGCCAGTTGAGATTATGTCTTCATCGCGTCTTAAGCCTTCAGTTTCTTCATAAACTTGCACTGTGCCAAGGTCTCCGTCAATTGAAATAACTTCTCCAATTAATTTTTTTTCGCCAACAAGAACCATTTCTCTGATTTTATAGTCAGCCATATTTTTTCCAATTACAACGGGTCCGTCAACTGATTTAATTGTTGCCTTTTCCAATGACTTCACCTCTTTCTTTTAATTTTTCGTGTAACATAGAACCAATTTCATATCTCATGTCTTCAAGTTTATTTTTTAAAGACAAGTTGATATTGTAGGTCCTATCCATATCAGAGATTATAAAACCGCCAATATGATATTCAAAAAGTTCGTCAACTATTAAGTCAACACCCTTTTCCTTGGCAATTTCTTTAAATTTTTCAATGAGTTTTTCATTTTCATTGTTTTTAACATAAAGATAAATGCTTTTTTCATCTATTTCATCTAAAATATTCTTAAAATTTTCAGTTTCTAAATTTACATATTCATCTGTCTTGGTAAATTCCAAAAGTTTTTGTGAAAGAGTTTCTAAAAGTTCATTTAATAACTTTTCATCTTCTTCCAAGAAGAGAACTCTCTTTTGTTCTTCAACAGAGGCAATAAGTTCATAGCCCCTTCTCTTGGCAAGAGTAACCCTCCTATTGACGAAGGCTTCTTCATCCTTTTTAAGAGATTCAATTTTTTCAGCCAAAATCTTATCAGCCTTTTCCCTTTCCTCTCTTATCCTCTTTTCACATTCTTCCTTTTGCTTTAGAAAAACAATTTTGTTGAATATGGCAATTTTGTTTTCAAGTAAAATCATTTAATCACCTACAGCTTTCACACCGACAGATTCTCTGACATATTTCAAAATAAAATCATCTTCCATCGCGCCGTCAAGATCTGGAATAGTTACAACTAGAGGAAGATCTCCTGTAAGTTTAAATTCTAAAACTTCATCCTTAATTTCTTTAAAAGAAGAGTAAGTTAGTATTATTATTCCAATATCTTCAGTCTTTGTAAAAGTCCTAAAATTTTTTAATAGTTCAGCTCTGTCATTACATTTAACAGACCTTACACCTGCAAGGCGAAGGCCGTTAATTATATCGTCATTTGATGTTAAAAGAATTGATCTCATTATAGTCTTCCAAGAATCATAATTGAAATGATAAGACCATAAATAGCAATACCTTCTGCAAGTCCTAGGTAGATCATTGATTTACCAAGAATGTTAGGATCTTCTGATACAGCGCCAATAGCTGCAGAACCTACATTAGAAACGGCAACACCTGCACCAAGAGATGCAAGACCAGTTGAAAGACCAGCTGCTAAAAAGCCAAGACCATTACCAGATGCTGGAGCAGCTGCTGCAGCTGATGCCATTTGTGGTACAAGGGAAATTAATCCAAATACAAAAACTGGTGCAAAAACAAATAGGTTAAGTTTCAAAACAGCACGAGCAAATTTTCTGTTCTTGTCTGTGCCCTTGTATATGAAATAAAAACCTGTAACTACCATTGAAAATACTGTTAAAACTGCGAAAATAATAATTTTTTCCATCTTTAAACTCCTCATTAATAAATTTTATCGGCTTCAAAAAGTACGCCGTCACCACTATAATACTTGCTAAACATTTCGTAATATTCAAGTCTAAGAGATTGAATAAATACGATTAAACCTTCTAGTCCCAAAATTAAAATATTGCCAAAAATTAAAACTGCAATATTTCCTCCACTTGAACCAACCATTTCTCCCAGAGTCTTAAATGCCAAGAACAAACCAACGTGGTTTATTGCAAAGGCGCCAACTCTTATAAAGGAAATTATTGAAGACATAGTTGATAAAAGAGCTTCAAGTAGACCAAAGGAGGACTCAATATAATAATCTGAGGCAGATCCTTCTGTCTCCTTCTTAAATAAAACTTTAAGAATAGGTCTTTTTAGTAACATGATCAATAAACTTGCCACTAAGACTCCTAGGGAAATATTCATAGGAAGAGGAGCACTTGCTCCCATAACTGACATGCCAATATTAATCATTGCTACAAAAATTACAACTCCCAAAAAACCTTCCTTGGAGAAAAAGGCTTCATCTGGTCTGCCACTTTTTAGTCTATTGTAAATGCCAATGCCATAGGCTAGGGCAAGTAAAATAATGCCAAAGTAAATTGCAATTACAAGAGTATCATTTATATTTTCAAAGGGTCTGAACCAAATTGCGGGAATAATTTCTTCGCTTCCAAAAACTGAACCGTACATCAAGCCAAAAAACATGGAAGATGCGCCCATTCTAAGAAGAAGACCACCAAAATCCTTGTTCTTCTTTCCCAACATTAGTCCGGCAATTGCAAATACAGCCCCTTGACCCAAGTCGCCAAACATTGCTCCAAAAAGAATCATGTAGGTTATGCCAAAAATTACAGTTGGGTCAAATTCTCCATAATTAGGCGTTCCATACATATTTATTAGTAGCTCAAAGGGCTTAAAAAAATTTGCGTTTTTTAACTTTGTCGGTGTCTTCATGTTTTCGCTTTTGGGATCAAAATATTCAATATCAATATTCTTGTATCTAGCGAGCTTTTCTTCTAACTTCTTTTTGTCAGATTCACCAAGCCAACCAGAAAGATAAAAATATTTATTTGACCTAAGCATAAACTTCTTAGCTTTTTCAATTTCTTCATAGGAAAGCATGTGAGCAAGAGTAGTCTTTAGCTCTTCATGTCTGCTTTCCAAAAGATTCTTTTTGTATTCTTCTATTTCAAAAATTTTTCTCTTTACATTTTCCTCTTCTTCTTCAAGATTTTTGTAGATTAAACTAGCCGTTCCCTCTACATTTTCTCCAAGAAGTTCAACTTCAGTAAAGTTCAAACTATTTAGGACCCTGTCAACATCCTTTTCAGTTTCCTTAGGATAAATAACAAGGAAAAGTTCCCTGTTGTCAACTGTGCCAGTGTGATAAATCATGGCGAGAATATTGCCATAATTTTTCTTAAGTCTATATCTGGCATCCTTGTCTAAGAAACCAAATCTAGTGTTGAAGTACTTTAAGTCTGCTATGTCCCTCAAATCAATGTCAACATTCTTAAAGAGTTCATAGTTTTCCTTTAAGGTGTCAAGAATTTTTAAATTTTCCTTAGTTTGTTCATATTCATTGATCTTTTCACTGATGTTTTTTACAAAAGCATCAATATCTTCATGGACATTAACCCTTTCGAAATAGGAATCTTCAATCTTGTCGATTCCCAAGAAGTCCATAATTTCAGCTGCTTGCTTGGCAGAGGACTTATGTGCCTCATCTTCTTCAATAGGTGAAATATAATTTAGTTCAAGATTTCTCTCTAAATTTTCTTCATTGTCCAAACTAAATGTGAACTTGTTTTCTGCCATATTTGCTTCAGCAGACATAAACTGCATACATTTTAAATTCAAAATGTCAAGAATGACAGAATCCATATCATCTATCTTGCCAATGATATTAGTGACCTTCATTTTTTCAACGGCCAATTTCTTCACTTCCCTCTCTATCAATAATCATATATTTTAACTTTTCTTCTTTGCTTAAGCCAAATCTTGTGCCTTCCAAGATTCTCTCAATATTTGCTATTTCAAAATCCAAAAGAACTAAAAAACTCATAAATTTGCCAATGCCATCAGTCCTTCTAAAGTTCTTCTTGGCAATGCCATACATGGTCTTCTTGGCAGTTCTACCAGTTCTTATAACTCTGCCTGCCTCGAAAAGAACAGCGTATTTAGAATTTTTTATCTCCTCTTCAAATTCGCCCTCATCTAAGTAGGAAAGCTGAAGAAGTTTTTCAGAATTATAATTTCCACCAAAAATAGTAAAATTAAAAATTTCTTCTGGAGCAATATTGTAATACTTCTTGGCTCTGTAAATCCAAATAATATTTAGTAAATCAATATTTACACCAAAAATATTTTTAAACTCATCAACATCTTCCTTGGATAGGGACTTTATAGACTCAGTTAAATTTCTGTAATAAAACTTGTCCAAGTTCATCTCAATGGAAAAAAGAGCATCTTCATCCTTGGAGGACTTGTAATTTTTTAGGTAGTCATAGTAGTGAGTGTCCCTTAAATTATCTATAAAGGATTCAAAAGTCTCATCATTAAATTTAATATTCTTGCCCGAAATGACAAGCTTATCCACTTTTGGCTCCCTATTCATTCTAAGAGCTCTCAAAATTTTAGTGATTTTTTCAACATTTATTCTCTCTAAATAAGCCTTCAAAAAATCAGCATACTTCAGTGGTAAAAAACCACGAAGCTTTATAATTTGACTTCTTCTATAATTTTCCAAGAACTCTTCAATTTCATAAATATCTGAAAAAGAATCAATAGTTGGAAATTTCTTTTCCTTTAGATATGAGAGGCAGTCTCTGACATTGTCCCTGTCGGCAATTTGTTCAAAATCCTCATAAACCAAGAAATCAGAATACATTTTTGAAATCTTAGCGTTTAAAGCCTTTAGACCCTCAAACATTTGATTTCCTTCCAATCACCATGTCAAAGGCATCCTTTATGAATTTGTCAGAATTGTTATTGTAAAATTCTTCGATTTCCTTTAAATTTCTCTCGTTGTCTTTTCTCAAATTGTCAGCTTTCTTTTCAAAGTCTGCTAAAATTTCATCGCTCTTTTCTTTTCCAAGGGCCTTTGACTTTTCAATTGATTCATTTTCAATGTCAGTCAACTTTTCTCTCAGGTCTTTTTTTATGCCTTCAATTTCTTTTTCAGTATTATCGACAAGTTCTCTAGTCTTTTTATCTATTGCTAAAATACTATCTATACTTTCTTTCAAAAATATCACCACTCTTTTCTTTTCCTTGTGCATTTCCCATTATATTACTTTGAAATTCTAATTCAAGGGAATTTTTTCAGATTTAAAAATTTCACAAAAGCTTCACATTTCATATTCTGGAAAGGATTTCTGCTTTGTGGGAGAAGTTTTTATTAGTTTTTAATAATAATCAAATTTTTTATTTTAAATTATTTTTAAGCTTCTCATTTTTACGCCATTTCTCCTAATATAAAATTGAATTTTAAAAATTCAAAATTTTTATTTGCAAAACTCCAATTCTTGTTCTAGAGGCTGCTCGTTAATAATAAGTGAAAAGCTAGTAAATTTTTTTCTTATTCTCATAAGTATTAGATTTAAAAAAGTTCGTAACAAGGAGCGACTTGGGGTTAAGTTCTTTGTAAGTGATATGTCTAATACTTTCAAGTCTGTTAAGAATAGGTTCTTTAAGAATTCTATTCATATAGTTGATAGGTATCATTTCATTAGACAAGTTTCATGGGCTTTAGAGAATGTTAGAAAGAGGATTCAAAAAGATATTTCTTCTAAGCTTAGAAAATATTTTAAGAGAAGTAGGATCCTACTTACAAAACCTGCTTCTAAGCTAAGCTCTGACCAAGCTGAAGATGTTTCTCTAATGCTTAGTTTTAGTGAAGATATAAAATTAGCATATAGGTTAAATGAACTGTTTTACTGTGTGCCCTGTGGATACCAATATGTTCTTACTAAACCCAATAAAGTTATAGCCACTAAATCTTTAAGAGAATGGATAAAAAGAGCTGAGGAATCTAATTTAAAAGAATTTAAAGCTTGTACCACTGCTTTTAATAACTGGCTTGATGAAATATGTAACTCTTTTGA
>NZ_JBBMFO010000013.1:0-48641 GCF_040096015.1 Peptoniphilus hominis (ex Hitch et al. 2025)
CGTATAAGTGCAATTTTTTTATATAAAAATATCTGTTAGAGATTTACTCCCCAACAGATATTATAGAGCCAAAAAATAATGCTACAAGAAAACTCGTAGCATTAAAAATTTTATTTAATTTGAATCAACCTGGTGGCCAATTTAAACTTCTTCCACCAAGGACATGGAAGTGAAGGTGATCAACACTTTGACCTCCATCTTCTTTGCAGTTATTTACAATTCTGTAGCCCTTAGTAAGTCCTGCCTCAGCGCAAAGTTTTTTGGCAACTAAAAATACATGGCCAATTAATTCCTTGTGACTTTCATCAAGGTCATCTGCTGATGCAATATGTTCCTTTGGCACAATTAAAAAATGTGTGGGTGCTTGTGGGTCTATGTCCTTAAATGCATAGACAAGTTCGTCTTCATAAATTTTGTCTGAATGGATTTCTCCACTAATTATTTTACAAAATAAACAGTCCATTCTTACCTCCTTTTTCCTTCAACTTCTTTGCAGAGTTCGTTCCACTGACAAGATCTGCAAATTTCCTCTCGCCTATCTTTACTAAATATTATATCACAGGATAAAGCCCTAAGGTCCTCCCAAAAATATTTTTCATCTGCCCTTATATTTAAAAGCTTTAAAACTTTCTCGTCGTAGGATTTTACTTTCTCTTGGCTCTCACAAACTTCTCCAAGATTTTCTGGGCAGTATTTGCAAATATCATCTAGGTCTTTTATAAGCCTTACCTCAGGATTTTCTCTAAGCTTTTTTATAACTTCAGTCATATTTTTTGAAAAGTCATCGCTATATCCCTCGCCCACAAAATTTTCTGTGCACAAGAGATGATGGGCTCTTATCTTTAACATTTAATCACCAATAATTTCGCAGTTAGCAATTTTGCCTGTATCTAAAATTTTTACCTCTTTTATTTTATTTTTAAGATCAATCTGGCTTTTTGCCTTAACTCTAATGTAGTTTGTAGTGTAGCCGTAGTACTCGCCCTCATGTTCTTCTTCAAATAAAACTGACTGAGGGGTCTTCATATTTTCTCTCTCAAAAATTTCTTGATATTCTTCTCCAAGGGCAATTAATTTTTCTGATCTTTCTTTTTTCACATTTCCGTCAATTTGATTTTTCATGAGGGCTGCCTTAGTATTTTTTCTTTTGGAATACTTAAAGACATGAATTCTTGAAAAGCCAACTTCTCTTACAATCCTCATTGAATCACGAAAATCTTCTTCCCTCTCGCCAGGAAAGCCAACAATAATGTCTGTTGTAAGGCCTGCATGAGGCATATACTTTCTTATAATATTTGCTTTTTCAATGTATTCTTCACGAGTGTATCTTCTATTCATTGCCTTTAAAATGTTATTAGACCCAGATTGTAGGGACAGGTGGAAGTGGTCGCAGAGCTTTCCAGTTTTCACTGCTCTTTCCATAAATTCATCTGTAATAATTATGGGCTCAACAGAAGAAAGTCTTATCCTCTCAATGCCATCAACTTCTGCAATGGCTTCAATTAAATCAATTAGTCTCATGTCGCCCATATCCATGCCAAAAGACCCTATGTGAATGCCCGTCAAGACTATTTCTTTAAAGCCACGGTCTGCAAGAGTTCTTGCCTCTCTCACTGAATCTTCAATGGTCCTTGACCTAATTGGTCCCCTGGCAAAGGGAATTATGCAGTAGCTACAAAATCTGTTGCAGCCATCTTGAACCTTCATGTAGGCACGAGTCCTGTTGTTGCTGTCAAAATTTGTGGTGTTGGCAAACTCACGGACATTTTTTAAATCCTTAACTATATTTATTTTTTCGTGAAACGCTTTTGACTCTTCAATTAAGTCCACGATTTTATTTCTCTCAGTGGTTCCAATTACAACATCCACGCCCTCAATATTTTTAACTTCATCGGGGCTTACTTGTGAGTAACAACCAACAACTGCTACCACAGAATCGGGGTTTTTCTTTTTTGATTTTCTAATAAACTGTCTGGATTTTCTATCTGATAAGTTTGTAACTGTGCAAGTATTTACAATATACACATCGCTAAATTCATCATTTCCAACTTCTCTATAGCCTCTCTTTTCAAAAATTTCGCTCATGGCTTCTGATTCGTATTGGTTGACCTTGCAGCCAAGAGTTAAAATTGAAAAAGTTTTTTCCATTACTCACACTCCTTTCCGTGTATTATATAAAAGGACGCAGTGATTGCTGCAGTCTCGGCTCTTAATATTCTCCTGCCAAGACCAACTTTTTTTGCATCCCTTAAAATTTCAAGTTCCCTTTCTGATATGCCGCCTTCGGGTCCAATTACAAGACCAATATTATCGCCAAGCTCATGAATAATTTCTCCAAGCTGAGTCTTGTCTTCATCTTCATAGCAAAGGACCAGGTCGCCCTTAAATTTTAAAATGTCATCGGTCTTAATTATGTCGTGAACTATGGGGATTATGTCCCTCTTAGATTGCTTTGCCGCAGACTCAACAATTTTTTGATATCTTTCCTTCTTCTTGTCCTTTTTCTTTGAAATATCAGAAATCGTCCTATCCATTAAAACTGGGTAAAAGTCACTGACACCAATTTCTGTGGCGTGCCTTAAGACATCTTCTGACTTATTATTTTTTATGACTCCAAAAAATAGGGATAGCCTAACCTTGGATTCGTTAGATTCCTCAACCTCTCCAATTTTTTTGAGCTTGCCGGCATAAAAAGCAAAGGAAAAAATTCCATCACTAAAGACAACTTGAAAGACTTCTCCATCTTCTATCCTAATTACATTTTTTAAGTGATGGATTGTCTCTTCCTTTAAATTTGTATTTCCCTTAAATTCTCTATCTTCAAAAAATCTATACATTTAATTTTCCCACTATGGCAAGCCAATTATTCTTTTCGATTTCGTCAATTATTTCAAAATTATTTTCCCTTAGGGCATCAATTACCATTTGTCTTCTCTCTTTTATAATTCCTGAAGTGATAAAAATTCCGCCAGGATCCATATGATTTTTTAGATTTTTTATTTCATCAACGATTATCTCTGCAATGATGTTTGAAACAATTAAATCTGCTCTTCCCTTTACTACATCTAAGAGATTGCCCTTTTTAATTTCCATCTTGTCTTCTACATCATTTAATTTTGCATTTTCATGAGACGCATCAATGCACTTGTCGTCAATATCAATTGCAAGGGCTCTCTTTGCTCCAAGCTTTAAGGCAGCAATGGCAAGTATGCCTGAGCCGCAGCCAATGTCAAAAATTTCGTCGCCTTCCTTTACATATTTTTCTAAAAGTTCAAGGCACATGTAAGTTGACTCGTGAGTGCCAGTTCCAAAAGCCATGCCTGGATTTATTTTTATAATTTTTCTATTTGAATTATATTCTTCCCACTCAGGAACAATTGCAAGGCTCTCTCCAATTTCTAGGGGCTTGTAATATTTCTTCCAATTGTTAGCCCAATCCTCATCGTCTTTTTCTTCTATTTTTGAATTTCCTAAAGACTTTTCTTCAAGTTCAGCCTTTATTTTTTTTGCATCCTCTAAATTTTCTGGATAAACTTTTATGGCAAAAATTTCTTTATCAGAATTTAAAAGGGGATAATCTATAAAGTCCCAGTCCTTTTCGTCTTGGTCCAGCTCCTCCACTAAGTGGCTGGAAACTTCTTCACTTGTATAAATTCCATAGTCAAAAAGAATTCCCTCAATTAAATCTTTTTTTTCCTTTGAAGTATTTATTGTCATTTCAATGTATTTCATCTAATCACCTGACTTCATTATATATTACCTGAAATTTTTATACAATTTAAAAAATGCGAATCAGTGATCCGCATTAATCAAATAAGTCTTTTAACTTGTCTAAAAATGATTTTTTATTTTCCTCAACTTCTGGTTCAGTATCTCTCAATTCCTCCAAAAGTTTTCTCTGCTCATCTGAAACCTTTTTAGGAATAATTATGTCAACTTTAAAGAAAAGATCTCCCCTCTGATTTTCACGATTTACATAGGGAACTCCTTCGCCCTTTAGTCTAAAGACTGTGCCGCCAGTGGTGCCCTTAGGTATGTCGTAGTCCACAAGTTTTTTTAGAGTTGGAACTTTTATCTTTGCACCAAGGACTGCATCGGAATAGGATATTGGAATGTTTAGATAGATGTCATTGCCCTCTCTCTTAAAGACTGCATCAGACCTAACTCTAATGTAGACAAATATGTCTCCATTTTCTCCACCATTTTCACCAACAGAGCCTTGACCCTTTAGTGAAATAATATTTCCAGTGTCCACGCCCTTAGGAATATTTACTTTTAATTTTTTGCTCTTTAGGACAGCTCCTCTGCCACCACATTTCTTGCAAGGCTGGTCAATTACTTCGCCAGTTCCATGACACTTGTCACAAGAAGAAGTTCTAACAAACCTACCAAAAGGTGTGTTTTGCTCTGATGTGACTTGTCCAGATCCATGGCACTTGTCACACTCATGCTTTTCTGAGCCAGGTTCCATTTTGCTGCCGTGACATTGGCCGCACTCTTCCTTAACCTTTACTGAAATTTCTTTTTCCACACCAAAAATTGCTTCAAAGAAATCAAGAGTTACATCAACTCTAGTGTCAGGTCCCTTCTTTGGCATGTCCTTTCTATTTGCATATTCGTATCTATTTGATCTTGAGCCGCCAAAAATATCAAAGATGTCATCAAAAATATCAGAGAATCCACCAAAGCCGCTGCCGCCAGAAGCACCCATGTTACCCTTAAGTCCTTCTTCGCCATAGACATCGTAAATCTGTCTCTTTTCGTCGTCAGATAGGACTTCATAGGCATAGGAAATTTCCTTAAACCTTGCTTCTGCCACTTCGTCTCCTGGATTTAAGTCGGGGTGATACTTTTTCGCAAGCTTTTTATAAGATCTCTTTAATTCTTCCTTTGTTACATTTTTTTCAACTTCAAGAATTTCATAAAAATTTCTCATCTTCCACCTCAATAGTTTTATATTCTAATATAAAGTCTTGGAAAAATAAAGCTTATTTTGTAATTTCAATTTTACTCACAAGTTTTTGCAAGAAAAACAAAATAATTTTAAACATAAAAAAAGTTGCAGCCGAAACTGCAACAATTTTATTTAATTATTATTCTTCGTCATCATCAACAACTTCATAGTCAGCGTCAACTACATCATCATCTTGTTTTGCATCAGTTGCGCCAGCTTGTCCTTGTGCACCTTGTTGCTTGTAAATTTCTTCAGAAATTGCGTAGAAAGCTTGAGTCAATTCTTCTGTTTTAGACTTAATTGCTTCAAGGTCTTCGCCATCTTTTACATCCTTTAGAGCCTTAATTGCATCTTCAATCTTATTCTTGTCTGCATCAGAAATTTTTCCTTTAACATCTTTTAATGTGTTTTCAGATTGATAGATCATTGAGTCAGCATTGTTCTTTGCTTCAATTAAATCTTTCTTCTTAGCATCTTCTTGTGCGTACATTTCAGCTTCTTTAACTTTCTTTTCAATTTCTTCTTCATTTAAGTTAGTTGAAGATGTAATTGTGATGTGTTGTTCTTTGCCTGTGCCTAAATCTTTTGCACTTACATTTACAATACCATTGGCATCAATGTCAAATGTTACTTCAATTTGTGGCACTCCTCTTCTTGCTGGAGCAATTCCATCAAGGGTAAATCTGCCAAGAGTTACATTGTCCTTACCCATTTGTCTTTCACCTTGAAGTACGTGAATTTCTACAGAAGTTTGGTTATCAGCTGCAGTTGTAAATACTTGTGACTTCTTAGTTGGAATAGTTGTATTTCTTTCGATAAGTCTTGTTGTGATGTTACCCATTGTTTCAATTCCTAGAGAAAGTGGTGTTACATCAAGTAGTAACAAGTCTTTTACATCGCCTGAAAGAACTCCACCTTGAATAGCTGCACCAAGGGCAACACATTCATCTGGGTTGATGTCCTTTTGAGGTTGTTTGCCAGTTAATTTTTTAATACATTCTTGTACTGCTGGAATTCTTGTTGAACCACCAACTAGAAGAACTTTGTCAATGTCACTTGCAGAAAGTCCTGCATCAGAAAGTGCATCCTTAACAGGTCCTTCAGTCATCTTTACAAGGTCTGCTGTAAGTTCATCAAATTTAGCACGAGTTAAGTCCATATTTAAGTGAAGTGGACCAGCTTGTGATGCTGTAATAAATGGAAGGTTTATATTAGTTGACATTGTAGAAGAAAGTTCCTTCTTAGCCTTTTCAGCAGCTTCCTTAAGTCTTTGAAGACTCATCTTGTCAGCCTTTAGGTCAATGCCATTTTCCTTCTTAAATTCTTCAGCTATATAGTCGATAACTCTGTTGTCAAAGTCATCTCCACCAAGTTTGTTGTTACCACGAGTTGCGTGTACTTCAAATACTCCATCAGAAAGTTCAAGGATTGATACGTCGAAAGTACCACCGCCAAGGTCGTAAACCATTACTGTTTGAGCTTCTGTGTCCTTGTCTTCTCCATAAGCAAGAGCAGCTGCAGTTGGTTCGTTTACAATTCTCTTGACATCAAGTCCTGCTATTCTTCCTGCGTCCTTAGTTGCTTGTCTTTGAGCATCTGTAAAATATGCTGGAACAGTGATAACTGCTTCAGTAATTTTTTCGCCAAGATAAGATTCTGCATCAGATTTTAATTTTTGTAAAATCATAGCTGAAATATCTTGTGGTGTGTAAGTTTTTGAATCTATTTTTACATTAAAGTCAGAACCCATGTGTCTCTTAATAGATGAAATAGTTCTGTCTGGGTTTGTGATAGCTTGTCTCTTAGCAGTTTCTCCTACTAATCTTTCTCCATCTTTTGTAAAAGCTACAACAGAAGGTGTAGTTCTATTACCTTCGATGTTTGGAATTATTACAGCGTCTCCGCCTTCCATTACTGCTACTGCAGAGTTAGTTGTTCCTAAATCAATACCAATTATTTTTCCCATATAAATTACCTCCTAAATAATTCACTTATTGTGAAACTTTGACCATTGCAGGTCTTAACGTTTTGTCATTAATTAAATAACCCTTTTGTAAAACTTCAATTACATAGCCACTGTCGTATTCATCAGAATCTTCAGTTAATACTGCGTGGTGATAAGTTGGGTCGAACTCTTCACCAAGTGCCTTCATCTCAACTATACCTTCCTTTTTAAGGACATCAGTAAGTTGATCTTTTATCATCAATATCCCGTCATAAGTTGAGTCCTTTTCTCCAATAGAATCTAGGGCTCTCTCAAAATTGTCAAGAACGGGAAGTAAGTCATTTACTATTTTTTTAACTCCAAGCTCAACATATTCAGTCTTTTGCGCTTCAGTTCTTCTCTTGTAGTTTGCAAAGTCTGCTTGAAGTCTCATGAACTTGTCCATTAAATCTTGGTACTTTTCATCATCAGATGAGTCATTGGTAACTTCTTGACTATCATCTTGAACTTCTTCCTCTTTAACTACATCTTCTATATTTTCATTTTCTAATTCTTTATTTTCATCTAAGTTATCTTTTTTTATATCTTCATTTGTCATGTACTCCCTCACATTTCTTTTAATCCTCTCGTCAAAGCGTCGCTAAAAGTTTTAACCACCTTAACCAATCTCGTGTAATCAATCCTAACTGGTCCAATTAGTCCAATGCTGCCATAGATGCCAAAGTCCTTGGCAAAGGGTGCCCGAATGATTGTGTTTTCTTTCATAAGGCTTGCACTGTTTTCTGAACCAATAATCACTTCCACATCTCCTGTGAAGTTATCATTATTTAAGATTTGAAATAAACTGTCTCTGTCCTCAACTAAACTCATAAAATCTTTAGCCTTGTCAAGATCCCTATATTCGTCAAAATTTAAAATATTAGTGAGGCCGTCATAATAAATTTCAATGGATGAGACCTTTTTATTAAACTTGCTTGCAATTTTTACAACATTGGAAATAAAATTTCCATGCCTAATCATGTCATCGGAAAGAGAAATTTTTAGTGACTCAATTTTGTCAAAATCAATTCCCGACATCTTTTCATTTAAAACCTTCTCTATATAATAAAAATCTTCGTCAGGAATATTTTCAATTTCTAAAAAATATCTCTCAATAACTCCTCTGTCCCCTATTAGAACTAAGAGTGCTGTTTTTTCGTCAATTTTTACTAGAGTAAGTCTTTTTATCTTTGTGTCAGCCTTTTGCGGTGTAATAAGATATGCCGTACAGTTGCTGACGCTGGCAAGTAAGTTTACAGAATTTTTATAAAAGTCTTCAATATTTCTTGAAGTGTATAAAAGTCTGTCCTTGATTTTTTCTGAAGCATCTATGTCATGAAATTCATTTAAACTTTTAAAAAACTCATCAACATAAAATCTATAAGCCTTGTCAGAAGGAATTCTTCCAGCTGATTGATGTGGCTTATTTAAAAAACCAAGATCTTCAAGATCTGCCATTTCATTTCTTATTGTCGCTGAACTAACTCCAAGGTCGTAATCTTTGGATAGAGTTCGTGACCCGACGGGAGTGGGCATATCAATGTATGCCTCAATTATGGCATTTAAAATATTTATTTTTCTAGTATCCATAATTCCCTCCTTTGTTAGCACTCATTAATGTCGAGTGCTAATCTATTTATATAGTACCCTCTTCCAAAAGCTTTGTCAAGGATATTTCAAAAATTTTTTTCTTTTATTCTAGAAAATTATTCTAGAAAATTTTTTTAATTTTATTTTTATGAGAATACTTTAAATTTTAACTTAATATAATTTTTATTATCCATAGTCTCTGTGTATAAACTCATGATTTTTTAAAATTAATTACTTGCTTCTCAAAATTTTTTAACAAGACCCTGAAATTTTTTTATCTTATCTTATTGAATACTCTTCCTTCTCATTGAATACTAATAGCTATAAATTAAATTTATTCCAATCTTCAAGCTATTTATGTTAAAATTAGTAATTGGAGATGATTTAATTGAAAAAAAGTGAAACTACATCTTTTATTATCACAATTGTAGCTGCAGTTTTAATTGCACTCTTTGTGAGAAATTTTATTTTTAATATAGCTGTTGTAAATGGAGAGTCAATGCACCCAACCTTAAATGAAAAGGACAAATTGATTTGCCTTTCCTACAAGAGGTTTACTGACATACCTCGTGGCGAAATTGTTGTAATCGATGCGCCAAATGACAACAGAAACTACATCAAAAGACTTATAGGAAAGCCTGGCGACACCATAGAATTTATAGATGGAAAAGTCCTTTTAAATGGAAAAGTTTTAGAAGAAGCTTATACTTCAAGTGATTATACAGAATCTGATGAAGAAAAATTTGTTTTAAAGGATGATGAATATTTTGTCATGGGCGATAACAGACTCCCTGGCATGAGCGTAGACTCCAGATACTTTGGACCAATCGAAAAGAAGAGAATAAAATCATCAGCAGTTTATAGGATTTTACCTCTAAAAGATAGAGGAAAAATTGAAACTCTAATAAAATAAAAATCCCCTAGAACGGAGGTAAAAATTTGAGAAATCAAAATAATATAAGAAATTTTTCAATAATAGCACATATTGACCACGGCAAATCCACTCTTGCCGACAGGCTCATCGAGTCAACGGGCATGCTCACTAAGAGAGAAATGGATGAGCAAGTTTTAGACTCTATGGATCTTGAACGCGAGAGAGGAATTACAATTAAATTAAAGGCAATTAGACTTATCTACAAGGACGACAGAGATGGCAAGGAATACATTTTAAACTTAATCGACACTCCAGGTCATGTTGACTTCAACTACGAAGTTTCTCGTTCCCTTGCAGCTTGCGAAGGCGCCATTGTAGTTGTAGATGCAGCCCAAGGTGTTGAGGCACAAACTCTTGCCAATGTCTATCTTGCCATTGACCAAGACCTTGAACTTGTGCCTGTAATAAATAAAATAGATCTTCCTAGTGCAAGACCTGATGAGATAAAAGAAGAAATTGAAGATATTATTGGCATTGACACTGAAGGGATTCCACTTATTTCTGCCAAGGAAGGCATTGGCATTGATGATGTCCTTCACGCAATTGTGGACAAGATTCCTGCACCAAGTGGCGATCACAAGGCACCTCTTAAGGCCCTTATCTTTGACTCAATTTACGACTCCTACAGAGGAGTAATTTGTCATGTGAGAATTATTGACGGACAAGTAAAGCCTGGCGACGAAATCCTCATGATGGCAACAGGCAAAACTTTTGAAGTTGTTGAAGTTGGAGTAATCGCCAACGGTCACATAAATCTTGATTCTTTAAGCGCAGGCGAAGTTGGTTACATAACTGCCTCCATTAAGAATGTAAAGGACGCAAGAGTGGGCGACACAATTACTCACAAAAATAATAGAACAAGTGAACCAATGCCTGGCTACAAAAAAGTTCTACCCATGGTATTTTGTGGTGTCTACCCTGGCGAAGGCGAAGAGTACAACAGTGTTCGTGAAGCCCTAGAAAAGTTACAGGTAAATGATGCTGCCCTTGACTTTGAGGCAGAAACTTCTGTTGCCCTTGGTTTCGGCTTTAGGTGTGGCTTTTTGGGTCTTCTTCACATGGAAATCATCCAAGAAAGACTGGAAAGAGAATTTGACTTAAATATCGTCACAACTGCCCCTTCTGTTATTTACAATGTAATGAAAAAAAATGGCGAGATGATTTCAATTCAAAACCCATCAAACCTACCTGACCCAACAGAAATTGAGTACATGGAAGAGCCAATTGTAAAGGCAGAAATTATGACGCCAACAGATTTCGTTGGGCAGGTTATGGAGCTTTGCCAAAATAGGCGTGGCGTCTTTAAGGATATGCAGTACCTTGAAGAGACAAGAGCCCTAATAACTTATCACATGCCCCTAAATGAAGTTATCTACGATTTCTTTGATGCTCTTAAATCAAAAACTCGCGGCTACGCATCCTATGACTATGAATTAATTGGCTACGAAGAGTCAGACCTTGTTAAACTTGATATTTTAATCAACGAAGAACTTGTAGATGCTTTCTCACTTATTGTTCACGAATCTAATGCCTATACTCGTGCAAGAAAAATCTGTGAAAAGCTAAAGGATGTAATACCTAGACACCAATTTGCAGTGCCAATTCAAGCTGCCATTGGAAATAAAATTATTGCCAGAGAAACAATTCGTGCTCTTAGAAAAGATGTACTTGCAAAATGTTACGGCGGCGATATTTCTAGAAAGAGAAAACTTCTTGAAAAACAAAAGGAAGGAAAGAAGAGAATGCGTACTGTAGGTAATGTTGACATTCCACAAGATGCCTTCTTGTCTGTATTAAAATACGATGAAGAAAAATAAAATTTCAATTTATATTCATATACCCTTTTGCGAGAGTAGATGTCACTATTGTGACTTCTGCTCTTCTCTTTTAAATAGAGAAAATATTGAAAAATATTTTTCTTATTTGGAGAGAGAAATAAATTTATATAGAAATTTTTTAAGGGAAAAAATTATTGACACAGTTTTTATTGGCGGCGGCACTCCCTCTTCTGTTGACGAGAAATTTATTGAGAAAATTTTAAAAATTTTAAGTGACTTTGAATTTTCTAAAAATCCAGAAATAACTATTGAGTCCAACCCCAACTCTCTGACGCGAGAAAAGGCTGAAACTTATTTTTCTTCTGGCATTAACAGAATCTCCATAGGTGCCCAGTCCTTTAACGATGAAATTTTAAAAAAGATTGGAAGGATTCACAAGTCCGAAGATATTTATAAGGCTCTTGAAAATGCAAGGTCTGCTGGCTTTACAAATATAAATTTAGATTTAATGCTTGCCCTGCCCGATCAAAAATTTTCTGACATAGAAAAATCCCTTGAGGAGATAAAAAATTTAGACCTTCCTCACCTTTCTTACTATTCACTTATCTTAGAAGAAGGCACAAGGCTTTATGAAGCTCATAAAAAAAGTCCCCTAGATTTTCCCGATGAAGATGAGGACAGAAAAATGTATCACTATGTAGTTTCTGAACTTGAAAAAATTGGCCTTCATCAATATGAAATTTCAAACTTTTCGAAAAAGGGCTATGAATGTCGCCACAATTTGACTTATTGGAAGCTGAGGGATTACCTTTCCTTTGGACTTTCTGCCTCATCAAATATAAAAAATTTGCGTTACAGAAATTTTTCTGACTTTAAAAATTATTATGAGGCTCTTGATAAGGGAGAAAAACCCATAGAATTTTCTGAGACCTTGACTAAGACCGATAGGACCAATGAATTTATAATGATGGGACTAAGGCTCAGGTCTGGCATTGACTTAGGTGAATTTAAAGAACGATTTGAAGAAGATTTTGTAAAAACTTATGAAAGTGAAATAGAAAAAAGTATTAAGCTTGGCTTAATAGAAGAAAAAGAAAATAAAATTAAACTCACAGAAAAAGGCAGGGACCTATCCAACCAAGTGGAGCTGGACTTTTTCCGCTAAATAAAAAAAGACAAGAACAAAAAAATAAGAGGTAGAAATTTATCTACCTCTTTCTTTTTATTTGTGAAAAATAAAAAGAGAAACTTTCCCGGGAAAATTTCTCTTAACCAGCGATCTTGCTGTTAAGTTCCTTAGCTAGTCGACTTAGCTTTCTGGAAGCTTGTTTTTTGTGAATTATATTTTTATTAGCAGCCTTCTTTAATTTTCTGTCTGCAACAATTAAAAGTTCCTTAGCATCGTCAAGTCTGTTTTCATCAAGAGCGACTCTAAAGTTCTTAACTGCATTTTTCATTTCAGTTCTAATAGGTTTGTTGTGATCAGAATTTCTTTTAGCTACATCTATTCTCTTAATAGCTGATTTAATATTTGCCATTATTTCACCTCCAATATTTAACGCTTTTGCTATTTTACCACGAATTTACATTGATTGCAAGGTTCTTTTTGCATAAGTTTTTATTCCTAGCAAATTAAATTCCCTGGCAATATTTTATAATAAGAGTCTCAAAAATTATTATTTCATCAACTGAAGAAGTTTTAAAAAATTCATCTGCCTTAATCAGTTCATCATAAAATTCTGTCAAAAACTTTTTAGAAAAGTTTCTCTCATAGACCCTTATTTTTCTTTCAAATTCAAACTTTGATAATCCCATTTTATTCATCATTTCTGCCTGACTAATATTTTTTTCAGACAAAATTTTGTAGGACAAGAGGTTTTTAACTTGCCTAATTATCATGTAAAAGATTATGGGATACTGCTCCCCTAATTTTACTAGATTGTGAAATTCAACTAGGGCTCTCTCTCTATTTCTTTGGAGCATGGCATCTAAAAAGGCAAAAATATTTGTGTCAATATTTTCTGTTATTAAACTTCTTATGTCACTTTCTTTTATGACCTTGTCCTTTGCCACTGCTGCAATTTTATCCATTTCAGAGTTCAAGTCTAGTAGGACCACATCTTCATTTTTTGATGAATAGCCACTTTCCTTAATAAAGAGAGCTGCCTCCCTATCATTAATTTTCTTGCCCTTTCTCAAAAAATAAGATTTTACAAATCTATTTGCATCTACTGGGCCCAGCTTGCCAAATTCTATATCCCTTTTATTATTTTTGAAGTACTTGTAAAATTTTGTTGTCTTCTTAAGGTCTCCAGTGTCCCAAAAAATTAAAATTACAAAATCTGATAACTTGTCTAAAAATTCATAAAAGGAATCCTTTAATTCATAGTTGGCAAGAAAGTCGCACACATCTCTCACTAGGACAACTTTTTTGTCATTCATGACAGGATAGGTCTCGCAAGCAGAAATTATGTCCTCTGGCTTGACATCACTGCCCTTAAATTTTGTATAATTAAAGGCTTCTGTACCCTTTACATATTTATTTAATAAATATCCCACAGCATTTTCCATTAAATATTTTTCCTTGCCGAAAAATAAATAGGCTCCGCTGTGAGTCTCATCTTTGTAAATTTTCTTGTAGTTCATAATTTTTCCTCGCCGTCATATAAAGTAAAGTGGTATTTAAAAATATAAGTAAAATATAAAATTTATAGTCCTCTTCCTGGTTTTTCCTATCAATCTTGAGCTTGTCGCCATAAATTTTAAAGTCCACTTGCCCATCTCTTGCCGTAACATAGTATATGATACCATGTTTTTCCAAGTTTTGTAGCACTTCTTCATGGGGATGACCATAGGAATTATTGACGCCAGCAGAAATTAGGGCAAATTTTGGCGAAGTATTTTCCAAAAACTCCTTAGAAGTGGAAGTCCTAGACCCATGATGGGCGACCTTTAAGATGTCTATGTCCCTATTTATTTTTCTCTCAACATTTTCGGAAATGTCGCCAGTAAAAAGTGTCTTAAAGCCCCTATGATTTATGAGGAGAACCATGGAATTGTCATTTTCTTCTTCACTCTTTTCACTGTCAGAGAGGACTTCTGCCACTGTGTCCCCTAAAATTTTTACCTTGTCGCCTTTTTTTAGGATTACAATATTAGAAAATTTTTCTGCCTTTTCTAAAATTTCTGGGTCTTCTGGCAAGTGACTTATAAAAATATTATCCACCCTATATTTTTTTAAGATTTTGTTTAAATTGCCAGCGTGGTCTTCGTCAAAGTGAGAAATAAAAATTCCGTCAATTTTTGAAAGACCGCGAAATTTTAAAGTTGGAAATAAAAATTTTTCTGCAATTTTATTTTCCTGCCTTGCACCACCAGTGTCAATTAAATAATTTTTGCCACAAAAACTTATAAGTGTGCAGTCTCCCTGACCAACATAGAGGTGGCTTTCCTTGTAAGTGTTTAGGTCTTTTAAAATTCCTAGAGATGTAAGAACAAAAAAGACTGTCATATAAATTTCAATAATTTTTATATTTGGCTCAATAATTTCTTTTAGATTGTGCCTGTCTAAAACTAATATTAGTAAAATGTAGTAGACAAAAATGTAATCAAACTTAAAAGCTTTTAGGGCGAGAAAGATACTCCCCTTAGCTGCAAAAAGACTTTCCAAGCCAAAAGTTGCGTTCATTAAAATATTTAAGACTTTTCCAAGAATACCAGGTAAAATTCCAAGACCCATGATAAAACCAAGAGTAATGATTAGAGAATAAATTGGCACAATTATCAAGTTTGCAATAAAAACCAAAAGAGAAAAGCCATCAAAATAATAATTTAATAGAGGAAAAAGTGAAATTATTACTGAAATTGTCCCCACAAAAGATTTTTTTACAAGACCACTGCCTGCCAGCCTGCTATTTAGGACTGGATAGACAAAGACTAGGCCGAAAATTGCCCCATAGGACATGAGAAGTGAAAGGGAATAAATTGCCATGGGATTTATAAATAAAATTATGCTAAGGCTCAAGAAATAAATTTTTTTCAAATCTAAATCAATTTTGAGATAAATATTTCCCTTGTATAGAAGGTAAAACAAAAATGCCCTAAGGGCTGAAATTGGCATGCCAATAGTCACTATGTAAAAGAAAATAAGACCAGTCGCAAGAATATCAGTGAGCTTTTTATTTTTTGTTATCCCTTTTATTATGCCCTCTAGAAAAATAACAAGTACGCCTATGTGAAGGCCTGACACTGCCAAGATGTGGCTCATGCCAAGAGTATTGAACCTATCCTTTTCACCCTCTTCCATGAGAGTTCTGTCAGCAAGGACAATTGAGGACATGAGTTTAGAATTTCTTTCATCTAAGTTTTCTCTATAAAATTTTTTTGCCCTATCTATTAAAGTATTGGAAAATTTATAAAAAATATTTGGCTGAGAAATTTTTTGAAAGCTATTTATCTTTCCAAGGGCATAAATTCCCTGAGCCTTGTTATTTTTCGCGTAGTCAAAGTTCCCCTCATTCATGGCAGGAAGAGGCGGTGTGAATTTTCCAATAATCTTATACGTTCCTCCCCTATCTAACTTTTCATAAAATAAAATTTTTGTCACAAATTTTCTTCCATTAACAGAAGATGTTTTAAGGACAGACTTATTTTCACTTGATGAAATTACTTTTCCAGTGACTTCTCCTGTGAAATCCTTTAGCTTGTAGTCTCTAAGGGAAAAATTTAGGCAAACAGCAAAAATAAGGAGAGGAAATATAAACAATTTGGCATTTTTCTTTTGTGCAAGAATAATAATTGATAGCAAGAGAAAAAGTCCCGCTATTAATAAACTTGCCCTTGTAAAAATTGAAAGTAAAATTCCAAAAATAATTGCTGCAAATAAATACATAGGCACCCCCTCTTATTATATATCTTTTTAAAGCGCCAAGTCACGAAATATGATAATATATTAGTGGAGGTAGCTATGAATTCTAAATACAAAAACCCTTACAAAAAGAATTACAAATTAGAAATAATTGATAAAATAAATCGTGACGGCATTACTTATGGAAAGGTCCAAGACCCTCCCTTCTTCACTGGTAGTGAAAATCTTTTGGCTGACGAAATAAAAATAAATGGAGAAGACCCAGTATTTTTATCTGGCAACAAAAACTATTTTAAAATTGATGAAAATAAAGACCAAGTTGAAATAGAAATAAATTGGAAAAATAGACTGCTCATGATGCAGGAAAATCTTGGCAATGCCTTGGTGAGATATTTTTTATCAACAAATACAAATTCAGAAATTTTAAATTACAAGGTTGAAAAAAATTCTTCCTACATCGACATTTACGCTAAGGATTTTAAATTTATGACAGTAAAAAATATTGAGTCCCTTGTCAATTATGCCATCTTTTCAAATTTATCCATTGAAAATTTTGAAGATCACATAAAAATTGAAAGGCTAGCAGAAATTTCCTACCAGGGCCCTGCCATAAAAAGGACTGGTGAAATTGGCATGGTCTTTATTTCTTCAGTTGATAAAATAAATTCTGCCATTAGGCTAACTCTTGTCTCAGGCGAAAATGCCTACAAGCTTGCCAGAAATTCTCTAAATCTTTTGGACAACATGAAGATGTACTTAAATAGCCAAAGCCTGGAAAGTGTATTTTCAGATGTAAAAAAGTTAAAGGCAAAAAATTTCCCTGACAGGGGAAAAATTCTTGGTCAAGAAAAAAATCTTCATGAAGAAAAACTTCCTAAAGAGGATAAAAAAGATGAAGCCCCAAAAAATTCTGGCTTAGAAAAAGTTGATGAAGAAGAAAAAGTTCAAGAGGCAAAAAAAATTTCTGAGCCTGAAAAGGTCCTTGAAGAGGCAAAAAATTCTGAAATTAAAAATTCTTCTGACTTAGAAAAAGATTTTGTCACTGATAAAAGTTTAAAAGATTCTGAAAAAAGTAAAGAATCAGAGAAAGTTTCTCAGCCACAAAAAATTATTAAAGAGGCAAAAAAAGAAAAATACGATTCTAAATTCTTCCATGAAAAATATAAGCTTGAATCTTTTAGGGACTTGAATAAAAAAACTCAAGATAAAAAGGATGACGTGGAAAATAATAAAATAGAAGATCCTCAAAAAAATAGTGAAGAAAAGATAGAAAAGACAAATAATGATCTTAGTCAAAATAAGTCTAAGGACGTCGAGGAAAAATCACCACTATTTTATCAAGCTGTGGATTCCTTTAAACGCTTTTCCACAGAATTTTCTGGCATAAATTACATCTACAAGGTTTTAGAAGAAGTAAATTTAAAGGAACTTCGCGAAATTTCTTCATACATCTTAAAAGAAGACAACTTTATCCAAATTTATGGACTAAAAAATGGCAAGAGGTCAAAAATAATTGTCCTTCGCTCTATGAATTTAAACTTCAATTTGAAGAAAATTTTTGAAAAATTGCAGGACCACTTCGACTTCACAGGCACAGGCAATATGTATACCTTGGACTTGGAGTGTAAAGAGGAAGACCTTACGAGAATCATGGAAAGCTTCTTAATTGAAATCAGAAGAGAGGCAAAATAAAATTTTATAAAATCAAAAAAATTAGCTGCTAGGTAAAACTAGCAGCCTTATTTTTAATAATATTTTTCATTGATATAGTGATCTATTATTGATGTCTTCATTTGATTGTCAAAAATATTTTCTTCTTTCAAAATTCTTAAAAGCCATGGCGCCTTTGAGTGAAAGATTGCCTCCTTCTTGTCCTCTAAGACAATTTCATAGAGCTCGTTTCTCAGTGCCTTTGACTGACACTTGATGTAGTAAGCCTTGGTGTTTCTAAAATCTTGTATTCTCAAAATATTTAAGACAGATCTGTCTTTAAGTTCGTAATATTTGTTTGTTAAATTTAAATAATAATTGTAGTACTTTGAATGTTTTTTTGTATTCCTAACATCTTTTGAAAGTGCCCTATAGTACTTCGCCATTACATTGTAGTATTGGTAGTTGTACATTCCCTTTTCGTAAGAATCCACCTTGATGTAGGGTTTGGCATTTCTCATTTGAAAGTAATCAAAATTTTTTTGCAAAAATTCTCTCTTGGAGAGGTCACCATTGGTGTATTGCATTATGAGAAAAGACCTGTGCTCAAAAAAATCTTCAAAAAGTCCCTTATTTTTCTTAAGTTCCACAAAGCACCATTAAATCACACTTAGAATTATTGGAATTACCATTGCAATTACAAGTAGCATTGCAATAATTCTAACCATTGTTTTTCTATCCACTTATAACACCTTATTTTCCAGTTACTTCTAGACAGTGATCTTTTAGAGATTCAGGCATATCTTCCTTTAGATAATCAACATTAATGTAGATTTCTTTATTCTTTGCATCAGGAATTTTAGCAATCTTATTATAAAGATGTTCTAAGTCTTCAATATTAAGTGTCAATACCTTGTAAATTCCGTCAACATAAATTTTGTGCAAGTCATAGTCCATTGCAAGAAGTCCACAGATAAATCCGTAGAAACTTTCAATAGAGTTTAGTCTGTATTCAGTTGCATTAATAAGTCTTACATTGTAGTCTAAACTAAAGATGTGATCGTCATCAACTTCTACGAAAGCAATATTTCCATCGCCCTTTTTCATATCTTCATTTGCGTTGTCGATTAACCATCTTGTCTTTCCAGAGCCTTTGCTCCCTAAAATATACTTTATCATAGTATTTCTCCTTTCACTAGATCACCTTGAGTGTATCCATTTTCATGCATAACATTAATTATATCGTCTCTAATTTTCCACCAGGAAGTATTCCAATTGCAAAAAAGAGAATTTTCATAAGGTGCTCTTCCTATTATTCTTTCCACTATTATATCATCTTTAAGATTTCTTAAAAAGAGTATAACTTTTTTCTTGTAGTCATCCAAAGAAATTGGTTCAATTTCTCCTCTTTCATACATCTTTCCAAGAGCCGTATCTTTTAAGATGTAAAGGGCGTGAATCTTAACTTCATCAATGCCAAGGACATTTAAAATTTTCGCACACTCAAGAATGTCTAAGTCGTCATCCCAGGGAAGTCCAATAATAATGTGAGTGCAGACATTTAAATTTCTCTTTTTAAGCTTTAAGGCTGCATCGATAAATTCAGAAAGACCATGTCCTCTATTTAATTTTTTCAGGCTGTGATAATTTGGCGTCTGAAGACCAATTTCAACTGTCACAAAATAATTTTTGTTTAACTCTTCCAAGTAGTCTAAATGCCTCTTTGGAAGGTAGTCTGGTCTTGTGGATATGCTTATGCCAAGAACTCCTTCTATAAGAGACTCTTCTATTACTCTCTTGAAGTCCTCAAAAGGCATGTAGGTGTTGGTAAAATTTTGAAAGTAGGCAATATATTTATTGGCCTTGTATTTATTTTTTATAAGCTCTTTATTTTTTAAGAGTTGGTCTCTCACTGACCCAAAATTATTTTCGAAAGAGCCGCCTTCTTCGCCGCAAAATATGCAGCCACCCACTCCACAAGTTCCATCTCTATTGGGACAAGTTAAATCAAGTTTGACAGGCAGTTTGTAGACTTTCTCGCCAAACTTTTCCCTGAGAAAATCAGAATATTTTCTGTAAACCATTTAGAAAATTATTCTTCTTCCTCGTCGTCAAAAATTTCTTCGAAAGTCTTTGAAACTTTTTCAAATTCTTCTTCTGATTCGATTACATCAAGTTCTACTTCTTCTTCATTTACTTCTTTGTACTTGTAAATAAATACATCTTCGCCGTCTTCTTCATCTTCAGGAAGAAGTGCAATGTAGTCATTTCCTTCGCATTCAAAGATTCCAAGAACTATGCACACCATTTCACTGTCGTCATCAAGTGTAAGTGTAATAGTTTCATAGCCTTCTTCTTCGTGATCGTGGTCACAACCGCAATCACAGTTTTCGTCGTGTTCATGTAATTTTTTTTCTTCGTTACTCATAATATCCTCCAAATTTTATTTTAAATTTTCTAGTATTTTTATTAAGAAATCAAATACTCTTTCAGTTGATGAAATAGAAAGGTGCTCGCCAGGTGCGTGTACTCCCTTCATATTTGGTCCAATTGAAAGCATATCGATATCGCCAATTGTTTCTACAAAGATTCCACATTCAAGACCTGCGTGAATTGCTTCAAGTTTAAATTCTTTGCCGCTAACTTCCTTGTAAGCCTTCTTTGCTACTTCTCTAAGTTTTGAATGTTCCTTATATTCCCAGGCAGGGTACTTTGTAATAATCTCTATATCTGCGCCAAAATTTTCTGCTGCAATTTTATTTACAAGTCCAATATATTCCTTAGAAGATTGAACTGAAGACCTGATGTTGGAAATAATATTTACTGAATCTTCTTTGTTTTCAATTACTCCCACATTTACAGAAGTTTCAACTAAGCCTTCAATGTTTTTACTCATGGCAATTACGCCATTAGGTAGGACATTTATTAGACCAAGAATTTTATTTTTAAAATCATCAGTAAAGGCCTTGTCGCGAGATTCCTTTGACTTTTCAAAGTTTAGTCTCACATCAGGGTCAACTTTTCCAAGTTCTGTGACAAAGTGAGAGTTGAGTTCAACTATTACATCTTGAATTTTTTTGATGTCCTCTTCCCTTACTGCCACAAGGGCCCTTGCATATCTTGGAATGGCATTAGGTTTTGCTCCGCCTTCAATTTCAACTAAGTCGCCATCAACTTTTTCAAAAATTCTGTAAAGGCTTCTGCCTAGAATTTTTACTGCGTTGCCTAGACCAACTTGAATTTCTTGACCAGAGTGTCCACCCTTTAGTCCATTTACAATTATTTCATAGAGATTTTTATTTTTATCTAATTCTTTGTATTCTTTTTGTAATTTTATAAGATCTCTTTCTGCACCAGCACAGGAAATACATCCAACGCCTTCAGTTTCAGAGTCGATGTTTAAAAGTCTTTTTGAAGTAACCATACCCTTTTCAAGGTTAGCTGCTCCAGTCATTCCACTTTCTTCGTTGACAGTGAATAGTGCTTCAATCTTTGGATGTTTGTAGTCATCTGATTCTAAAAGAGCAAGTGTCATGGCAACAGCTATGCCATTATCTGCCCCAAGAGTTGTCTCGCGAGCGATAATAAAGTCGCCATCTATTTCATACTTAATAGGGTCTTTAGAAAAATCAATGGTGCATTCAGGAGTTTTTTCGCAAACCATGTCCATGTGACCTTGCAAAATTATGCTGTCTACATCTTCATAGCCTTCTGTCGCCTCTTTAATGATTACCACATTTCCTATCTCGTCAGTTTTATATTCCAAGCCCTTTTCCTTGGCAAAGTTAATTAGATAAGCTCTAATTTTTTCTTCTTCAAAGGAACATCTTGGAATTTTTGTCAATTTATCAAAATAATAAAAAATTCTGTTCTCTAATAAGGTATTTATATCTTTCATTTAAACCTCCTACTTACATTATACATGAGTATAAAAAATATTTATAGTTTAAAAAGTATAATTATCTTCAAATATTTTAATGATTTTTTCCATGCTTCTGGCATCACTTTTGTTAATTTCGCAAAGGACAGAGTTGAATTTATTTAAAGACTTGTCTAAGAGAAAGTCAATGGAAGGTCTCTCCTTAAATTCATCAATTACCTTAGATAAAAATTTATTTTCTATTTCATCTTGTTCTTCCTTAGAAAGATTTTTCTCTTCAAAAAGTTTTGTCATACAAGCCATGTACTCATATCTCACAAAAATTATAAACTCTGTAAAAATTTCTCCATAGGATTCTTGCGTAATTAGTCTTATGATTTTAAATAAAATATTCCAGTCTAAGTCGTTGTTAATAACTCTAGCCAAGACTTCTGTGGCACCCTTTGAGAAGGAATCATAATATTTGGGCTCCTTTTCACAGACAATGTACTCTTCTATGTTTAAGTCCTTATCTGTGACAGAATTTATCTTATTTATTAAATCTATGAAATTTTCTCCATAACTTAAATCTTTATTCTTGGAAGATTTCATAAATAAAAAGTCTACGACAACATCAGTGATGGTTTTAATATTGATAAAAAGTCCAAGCTCATCGTGAATCTTTCTCGTAAAGACATCGTGAAGAATTTTTGAAAGTAGAGTCTTTAGCTGACTTTCTGCTGAAATTATTTCTGAGGCATCTTGTTTTTTTACATGGTCATATAAAATCATAAGTTGCTTGTCTATCATCTTCAAGTTGTCATTAATGGAATTCATTATTTCTCTAAAAAATCCCTCTGTTATTATGTAATTATAATTTTTGTAGAGAAGCTTGTGGTCAATTTCTCCCCAAAAGACATTTACAAAGGATTTAATTTGTAGCTCAAAGCAATAGATAAAAGAACCTGTGTCGTATTCACCGTCAAGCTTGTACATTGTGAAACCATTTGCAAGGGTTTGAGGCTGAGGGTCATCTAGCTTTAGTCTAATCTTTTTATTTTTGTTAGACTTGTAGTAACCTCTGTCAGCTTTAATAGTAAAATCTTCTATGATTTTTTTATATAGAGCTTCTTCATCTTTTATAAAACGACATTCTACTCTAATACCAACTAGGTCTTGAATATATTTAAAGCCACGAACAGGATCAGGAAACCTCATGAAAAAATTTCTTCTAATTAATTTTTCACGAAGGGATTCCTGAGTCTTTATTCTCGTGGTAATATTTGTAAGTCTGTCGTCATCTAAAAATAAATCGGAAAAATACTTTTTAAGCTCTTTATTAACTCCAGCAAGTTCAATTTTATGATAATCAAAAAGATCTAGTACATCGTCAATATAATTAAAAAGCTCAAGTTTCATGTTCCACCTAGATATTCATCTTCACTTGGTATTTGCCTTTAAGTTCAGTAATTTTTTCGTTGTAAAGGGCTTGTTCCTTTTGTCTTCTAACTTGTGCAGCAATTTTGTCCTTCACTTCATCAAATTCTAGGTCTCTGCCTTCATTTTTTTCGTTGATTTTAATAATATGGTAGCCAAATTGTGTCTTAACAGGTTCAGTAACTGTGCCGACTTCATTGTCAAAGACAGCGTCTTCAAATTCCTTTACCATTTGTCCCCTAGTGAAAGTTCCAAGGTCGCCGCCCTTTTCCTTTGATGGACAAGTAGAAAATTCTCTTGCAAGAGCTTCAAAGTCTTCCCCATTTTTAATTTTTTCGTAAATTTCTTTAGCCTTGTCTTCTTCTGCAACTAAGATGTGAGAAGCATTGGCACTTTCATTTTCCTTAAAGACTTCTTTGTTGTCCTCGTAGAATTTTTTTATTTCATCGTCACTTACAGTTACTGTAGCAAGAAGTTTGCCAAGAGCGTAAGTTTTTAGCATGCTTTCCTTAGTCTTTTCCAAAACTTGTGTGAAGTCATTTTCCTTGTCCATGCCCTTTTCTATTGCATCTTCGTATAAAAGTGCTTGGTAGACAAGTTCATTTACAACTTCCTTATTCATCTCTTCGCCGCCAAAATATTGTTTAAGTTGTGGGTTTAGGGAGTCTAAAAATAAGTTGTAGTCCACTCCTGTAATTTTCTTGCCATTAACCTCTGCTAAAAGTTTTTCTCTATCCATTATTACCTCCGTAATTTATCTCAAATTATAAGTTTTCTATAAGTAATATTACCATTTGAAAAAATTTTTTTCAACTAATAGGCTTTCAAATTGCCCAGCCTTTCTAAGACAAAAATCTAAATAAAATATAAGTTTTTTGTAAAAAATATTTTATAAAGGCTTCCTAAATCCTCAGAACTTCTTAAAAAGTTTACTTTAAATTTGCCTTATGTTAAAATCAACTGAAGAGATAAAAATAATTTAAGCGCCTGAGCCCAAGTGGCTGACGAGGGATAGAGTTATCGAAAATCGGCGGATGCTCTAAAGGTTTCACAGCCTAAACATTTTACAAAAAATAAAAGCAATTTTATAACAAAATAAATGTAGTGAATCTCTAATAAATTGGAGGTAGAAATATGTGCGGAATAGTTGGATATATTGGAAAAAATAATGCAACAAAATTAGTACTAGAAGGTCTGAAAAAATTAGAATACAGGGGCTATGACTCTGCAGGCCTTTCTATGATAAGAGATAATAAACTTGTGACTTTTAAAAAGAAGGGTCGCATAAAAGTTTTGGAAGATTCCTTTGACCAAGATGAATTTTCTTCAAATATTTGCATTGGTCACACTAGATGGGCAACACATGGGGAGCCCAATGAAATAAATGCTCACCCTCACCTATCAAGTGATAGAAAAATTTCTGTAGTTCACAATGGAATTATAGAAAATTACTTAGAGCTTAGAAATGATTTGACAAAAAAGGGCTACAAGTTCCTTTCACAAACAGATACAGAAGTCATCCCAAATGTTATTTCTGACAATTACAAGGGCGACATTCTTGAAGCTGTCTTTAAGTCAACAGAAATTTTAAGGGGAGCCTACAGCCTTGGTATCATAGATGAAAATGATGGCAAGAGGCTTATTGCTGTAAGAAATTCTTCCCCTCTACTTTTTGCAATCTGCGAAGATGGATACTTTGTTGCCAGTGACATTACTTCTGTCATTGAACACACAAATAAGATCATCTACCTTGAAGATGGTGATGTAGTTGACATGAGAGAAGACTCTTACACAATTTATGACAAAAACCACAAAAAAGTTGAGAGAGATATTACTGAAGTTGAAATTTCTGCAGCTGATGCATCAAAGGAAGGCTACGACCACTTCCTAATTAAGGAAATTCACGAACAACCTCGCCTACTTCGCGAAGTTATTTCAATTAAACACAAGGATTACAAGATAAATCTTCCAGCCGAAGGAAGTCTTTCCCTTGATGAACTAAAAAATATCAATAAAATTTATGTGACAGCTTGTGGAACTGCCTTTCACGCAGGCGAAGCTGGCAAGTTTGCCATAGAAAATCTTGCAAAAATTCCTGTTATTTCAGAAATTGCCTCTGAATTTAGGTACAAGAATATGTTTGTAGACGACAAGTCTCTGGTAATTTTTGTTTCACAATCAGGAGAAACTGCTGACACCCTAGCAGCCCTTAGAGAAGCAAAGGCTCTTGGTGCAAAAACTCTTGCCATTACAAATGTAGTTGGCTCATCAATTTCAAGAGAAGCCGACAAGGTTGTCTATTGCTATGCAGGTCCAGAAATCTCTGTGGCATCAACTAAGGCTTACACAACACAAGTTATTTCACTCTACTTCTTGGCTATGGACATTGCCCTAAAGCTAAATAAAATAAGTGAAGATGAAGTTAAAGAAATAATCGAAAACATGGAAAAACTTCCAGGACAAATCGAAGAAATTTTAAAACATAAAGACCAATTTGAAGACATTGCTGAATTAATTAAGGATGCAAAATCAATTTTCTACACTGGAAGAAGTCTTGACTATATAACTGCCAAGGAAGGAGCCCTAAAGCTAAAGGAAATTTCTTATATTCACACAGAATCCTTCCCTTCTGGCGAGTTAAAACACGGTTCTATTGCCCTAATAGAAGAAGGCACACCAGTTATATCTGTTGCAACGCAAAGCTCAATTTTAGAAAAAACTATTTCTAATAACCAAGAGCTAATAGCAAGAGGGGCAACAGTAATTTCCATTGCAGAAGAAAAAAATGACTTCGTGAGAGGTTCTTCTGATGTAATGATTGAAATACCAGACACAATTGATTTACTCACTCCCCTACTTGCAGTAATACCTGAACAGTTAATTGCCTATTACTCTTCAGTCCTATTAGGAAATGATGTAGATAAACCAAGAAACTTGGCAAAATCAGTTACAGTTGAATAAAGAAAAGAGCTGCCAGGTGCAGCTTTTTTTAGTTTTCATATAGCTTTTTCGGGTATATAATGTAAAATGGAGTTGAATTTTATGAATGAGTATATATACCTACTTATATCCCTTGTGGCGCTTTTCTTTTCCTATTTGTTTACCCTTATAGAAAATGCTTATCTCGCCCTGGGACCTGTAAAACTTTCAAAGCTTGAGGATTTAGAAGTAAAAAATTTAAACATAATAAAAAAACTTGTGAAAAAAGAAAATATTTATTCTTCAACGCTTATCCTGGATTATTTTTCCAATTCCCTTACAGTTATCTTTATGTCACTTTTTTTCTTTCATAAATGGAATCATCTTGGCATAATAATCGGAATAGTAATTTCCACCATGATAGTGATAATTTTTGGAGAGAGTCTTCCTCGCAAGCTTGGCAAAAACAATTATGAAAGAATTGTGCCAAAGTACGCAAAATTTTTAAATTTTTTAATAATTTTTATGCGTCCCCTTTCCATGCTAATTAACTTCTTGTCACAAAGCATAATTAAAATAGTTATTAAGGACAAGACCTACAAGGAACCAATTATAACAGAAGAAGACTTAATAGATGCCATGGACCTTGGCATGGAAGAAGGAATAATAAATAAAAATGAGTCTATGATGATTCAAAATGTAATTGGCTTTAAGGACAATTATGCCAAGGACATAATGACACCAAGGACAGATATTGTAGCAATTGAAATTGATGATTCCTATGAAGACATTATCGAAAAAATTTCTGAATATTCTTATTCAAGAATGCCCGTATATGAAGACAACTTGGACAATATTATTGGTATCTTAAATGTAAAAGATATTTTCCATATGGATAGGACAAAACCCCTTGCTGAAAACAAATCTTTTTTCAAAAAGCCCTTCTTCACCTTTGAGTACAAGCCTACGGGAACACTTTTTTCCGAGATGAGACAAAATAAGTTATCCGTCGCCATAGTTACGGACGAGTACGGCGGCACTGAAGGTATGATTACCTTTGAAGACATCATTGAAAAAATTGTGGGACAAATTTCTGACGAGTACGACACAGAAGAAGACGAAGACATAATAACTATAGCTCCAGGAAAATATTTAATAGACGCCTCAGTTAACATTGACGAGATCAATCAAAAGTTTGAAACAGAACTTGAGTGCCAGGAATTTGATTCCCTTGGCGGTTTTATAATCGAAAATATTGACAGATTTCCAAAATTAAATGAAGTCATAAATATCGATGACTTAAAATTTACAATAGCAAGGAAGTCAAAAAATAGGATTGAAAAAATAATTCTCGAGTTTCCAAAAAATAAATAAAAAAATAAGAGATTCCAGTAAAAAAAGGAATCTCTTTTCTTTTCTAATTTTATAAATTTTTAATCAACACTCTTGAAGTTCAACGACTCTCATTTTAGAATTTTTCCAGCTTGCATTGTCGCCAAGCCTTTCCACTATATTTATAAGTAACTCGTCATCTTCCAACTCTTCTGTCAGTGGTTTAACTCTTGCATCTAAGTCGTGGGCAATAAAATCAACTTCAGAGCCAAGGTCTCTGTTTAAAATCACTCTGCTCTTTAAGTGCTTGAGCTCTTCTAGGTCTTCAACCTTTACATATTTTCCATTTTTTCTAGTGTAGAAAAAAATATCTTGTCCATATTTTTCTCTGTAATACATCATGTAAGTCTCACAAGAAAATTGAAAACTTCCAAGTGGACTAATGTCAAAAATTACTTTTTTCATTACCTCACCTTGGAAGTATTATATCACAATTATAAAGTTTTATATACAATTTGGGGACTTTTGTAAATTTTTAATCAAATATGACGTACTATTGAAGAAATAACTTCCTCTCTTTTCATTTGATTCTTTGGATTAAAATTTTTCTTTTCATCTAAATTTAAAAATCCAGAGCTAAGAGCCTTATAAGCAGATTCCCTTGCGTAATCAGAAATCTTTTTGCCATCCTTGATTTTTATTTTTTTGCCATCTTCTAGCTTAAATAAATTTGAAATAACAACAGCATAGTCTTCTCTTGTAATATTTTCCTTGGGAGCAAACTTGTCCTTGCTCTTTCCATTCATTATGCCAAGATCGCATGCCATGTTCACATATTTGTTGTCAGTGTCCTTAAAGTGTTTTACTGAACCTTGGGCACTTCTCTTGTACTTAATTTCATAAGCCTTAACTGCAATTTCTGCAAATTCTTCACGAGTGATCTTCTCTCTAGTGTTAGCTGCAAGATCCTTTGAGAAAAGTTTCAAGTCTTCTGCCTTCATTAAATCCTTGTAAGCCCAGTTGCTGTAATTTCTAAAAACTGGCGCCTTTCCAAGATGTAAGACATCTGTGTAATTTGATTTGCCCTCACTATTTGCAAATCTAAGTCTAAAGGCATAGCCACTTGAAGGTCCCACAAGGGAGTCAAGTTCTCTTTGCGTAATTGAAACATATTTTTTATTATTTTTTACAAAGACATTTTTTGTTAAATTTCCTTTTGCATCATTGCCTTCGCTTTTCACTTCGATTTCAACTGCATCCTTGTCCTTGGCATTTTTTATTTCAAAGTTGTAAGTTTCACTTTCCTTTACTGCGCTGACACTAAGTGGCATGGCAACTTCCTTAGCTGCAAAAACGCTAAAGGGCATTGCAAGTAAAATTATCATCAATATAATTATTTTTTTCATTCTTTCACCTCGAAGTCTTATAATAGCAAAAACTTTGGCGAAAATCCTCAAAATTTAAGATTTGTAATAATTTTGTAATCTTTTTGATAGCAGGCTAAAGTAAATTAAAGTCCTAATTTTTTCATTAAATCTCTTTTATCTCCTAAAAATTTTTCTTCTTCCCTTATTCTTTCATCCATTTCCTTTGCGACTTCAAGCTTGACATCTTCGCTTAAACTTTTGTCAGCAAAGGGATAAACTGTTTTATTTTCTTTTTCTGCATGATTTCTCAAAAGTTCCACATAAGCCATGGCATTAGTCAAGATGTGAAGCTTAGGAAGATCTTCCTTAGATTTTTCAAATAAATTTAAATTATTTTCAAGCTCCATAACATAGCCCCTTGCCATTTGATGTTCAACGAGCATGCCGCCACGCACAACTTTTTCTGCCACAGGCCCAAGATTTTCAAGCATAGCCGCAAATAAAATGTCCTCTTCCTTTTTGTGGTGAAGGCCGTCGGCATATTTTCTTATAAACTCAATTGCATTTCTAAAAAATTCTGTGTCCACCCTTCCCCTTAGGATCTCCAAACATTTTTCTTCCATTTTGTCGCAAAATCTTAAAATTTCTTCGTGTTCATCTTCCAAATAGTTAATTGTATTTTTTAAAGTATCCACTTAATCACTTCCTTATTACATAATTTCCATCTATTTTTTGATATTTTAAACAAGTGGAGCTTAAACTTCCAAGAATAAGGCTGTCCCTAAGCATCCAATAAATCTCAGGCTCTACATAAATTTCCCAAATATTTTTATGGACATCAGATGCAATTGTAAATACAAATTCATCCTCATCATTTTTTAAAATGGCAAGGGCATGGTCACAGGGCATGCCATCCAAAAATTTGGAAGTAATAAAAGAAAATACTTCCATTGGACTGTCGCCTGCCTTATAATTTTCTCCTATTTCAAAAAATTTATTTTTTAATTTTTCTAAGTCAAAGTCCCCTAATAGAATTGAAACTGCCTTTGCCAGTCTATTTTCACTTCTTATTACTCTCTCATTGAGCCAGCCGTGAATATTACTTTCATCAATTATATCTTCTAAATTTCCTCTTTCAAGTGGAAAATTATCATCTAAATCTTTTTTAAGCTCCAGACTTTTTTCTTCTTCCAACAATTCCATCAACTTATTTAAAATTTCTTCTTGAAATAAAATTTTATCGTACATAATATAGTGAATGCGTCCCAAAAATAAACTCATCTTATCCCTCATTTCTAATAAGATAATAGCATTCTTAGCAAAAAAATATTGTGATAATTGTCACAATATTTTCTAAAAAATTAAAAAAAAAAAAAAGAGGAGCCATAATAGCTTCTCTCTTCTCTCAAATCTAATTATCCTCTTAACTCTTGTCTGTTTTCGTTAAGCATTTTGATTATTTCTGATAGGTTAACTTGTGTGTTTTCAAGAAGTTCATCAGCGTAATCTCTAGCGCCTTCTCTAATTTGAGTAGATTCTTCTTTTGCAGATCTTAAAATTTCCATAGATCTTTCTTCAGCTTCTCTCACAAGTTCGTTTTCGTCAATAATTTTTTCTGCGTGAGCTCTTGCTGCTGCAATAATTTTGTCAGCTTCGTCATGGGCTCCGTTAATTATGTCGTCCTTGTCCTTTGCAATTCTTTGTGCTTCAGAAACTTCTCCTGGAATTTGCATCTTTACTTCGTTAACAATTTCCAAAAACTCTTCTCTGTCTACCATAACCTTATTTGTTAGTGGTATTTGTGATGATGTTTCAACAAGATCTTCCAATTCTTCAACTAAATCAATTAAATTCATATCTTCCTCCTAAGTAATTTTTTCTTCATAGCTTCTCCTACAACAGGAGGCACGAATAAATCTGTATCTCCGTTAAAGGTTGAAACCTCTTTTGCAAGTGTTGAGCTCACAAATAAATTTTCATTTGATGCCAATAAAAAGACAGTTTCAACGCCGTCTTTGTAATGCATATTTGCCATGGCAAGTGTATATTCATTAAAATAATCAGAAGCTGATCTAAGTCCTCTTACTATTACTTTACAATTTTTTTTCTTTGCGTAATCAACGAGAAGTCCGTCAAAGGAATCTATTTCTATTCCTTCCATTCCATCTAAAACTTTGTGAAGAAGTTCTTTTCTCTCTTCCACAGTAAATAATCCTTTTTTTGAAGTGTTGTCTAAAACTGCTACAATAACTTCTCCAAAAATATCTTTCGCTCTCTTTATAATGTCTAAATGTCCATTAGTCACTGGGTCGAAGCTACCCGCATATATTGCTTTCATCTACATCCCATCCGCATATGGAAATGGAAGTATTTCCATATTTTTTATTTTTTATTTCTTTAAAGCCCTCGCCAATTAATAGGGGAACATCTGTATTATACTCCACAATTAATTTTCCATGGGGCTTTAATAATTTATTTTCTCTAATTAGTTTAAAGGCTCTTTTATATAAGTCACGCCTGTCAAAGGGTGGATCCATGTAAATGTAATCGAATTTAACATCTAAATTTCTTAGGGCTCTGTTTAAGTGATCTTCAATAAGAACTGCTTCATCTAAAAATTTTGCCTTTTCTAAATTGTACTTCACGCAGTCCATGGCTTCCTTTGACTTGTCAACAAAGTAAGCTTTCTTTGCCCCTCTTGATATAAATTCAATTCCATTTGCACCGCTGCCACAGAATAAGTCTAGGACAAGGTCGTCAAAAAAATTTTGACCTAAAATGTTAAAAACAGATTCCTTTACCCTGTCTTCTGTGGGCCTAGTATCAAGACCCTTGGGTGCTTTTAATTTGAGTCCTCGTCTATTTCCTGAAATAATTCTCATAAAGCCTCCAAATTAGTTTTATTTTACCATAAGTCAAGAAATAATTAAAGATATTAGTTTAAATCAGAATAAAAGTCACTTATTTCTCTATTTAAATAAAAATATTTTTTGCTCTCTAGGTTTGGGTCAACTTCCAAAATCTCTTTCACATCATCTGCTGCATATTTTAAAATTGTTTCATCTCTAAAGGGATCAGCAAGTCTTAGGTTTGGCATGCCCGATTGCCTTGTGCCCAAAATGTCTCCAAAGCCGCGAAGCTCCAAGTCCTTGTTGGCAATGTAAAATCCGTCATTGGAGTCTGTCATAATTTTCATCCTCTCCCAAGAAATTTCACTCTTGGAAAGATTGTAGAGTATGCAGTAGGATTGATGAGTGCCTCTTCCCACTCTGCCCCTTAATTGGTGAAGGGTTGAAAGTCCAAAGCGCTCTGCGTTATAAATCATAATGACAGATGCGTTAGGCACATTTACTCCAACCTCCACAACTGTTGTGGATACAAGTAAATTTATTTTTTTGTCGGCAAAGTCATTCATAATTTTATTTTTTTCCTCTGCCTTCATCTTTCCATGGAGAAGTCCGACCTTGTAATCTGTGAAGAATTTACTCAAATCTTCATAAACTTTTTCCACAGCCTGCAAATTTTCGTAGTCTTCATTTTCTTCAATCAAAGAACAAATTACATAGGCTTGCCTTTCTTTTTCTAGTTCAGATTTTATAAAGGCAAGAGACTTTTCCAACATATTTTCATTTATTGCAATGGTCTTAATTGGCTTTCTGCCCTTTGGCATAGTCTTTATGACAGATATGTCTAAGTCTGCATAGAGAACAAGACTTAAACTTCTTGGAATTGGCGTGGCAGACATTACAAGTGTGGCTGCGTCCACATTTTTATTTTGCAGCATATTTCTTTGAACAACGCCAAAGCGGTGTTGCTCGTCAATTACGTTAACTCCAAGCCTTCTAAAAACCACATCTTCTTCAATGAGAGCGTGAGTTCCAATTAGTATGTCAATAGACCCCATCTCTAGGTTGTCTAGGATGTCCCTTTTTGCACTTTTTGTCGTTGAGCCAATAAGTAAGGCGACCTTTACTCCAAGCGGCTCTAAAAGCTCTACAAAAGACTCAAAATGTTGCTTGGCTAGAATTTCTGTTGGTGCCATTATAGATGACTGGTAGCCATTTAAGTAGGCAAGATACATTATAATTATAGCAATAATGGTCTTGCCGCTTCCAACATCGCCTTGGATGAGCCTATTTATTGCCTTTCCCTTTTTCATGTCATCAAAGATTTCGTCCACTACCTGCCCTTGACCCTCTGTAAGTTTAAATGGAAGCTTATTTATAAAGTCGTAAATTTCATCTTTTATTTCAAATTTTATGGCATCTCTTCTTTCATTTTGAAATTTATTTTTTAGAATTGAAAGTTCAAATAAAAATAATTCTTCATAAATTAATCTCTGGCGAGCCATAATATAATTTTTTCGCGACTTTGGATAGTGAATTGCCCTTATGGCATCATTCTTGCCTATAAAAGAATATTTTTCTAAAATTTCCTCTGGCAGGTTTTCTCCAAAGAGATTTAAGTCAATAACTTGGTTGATTAAATTTTCAAAGACAAAATTATTTAGCCCTTCCGTCAAATTATAGATAGGAGAAATTTTCCCCAGCTTTTTTAATTTATGTATATCTTCGATTTCTGGACTAGATAGGCTAACCCTTCCCCTGAAAAAATCTGCCTTGCCATAGACTAAATATTCTCCGCCAATTTTTATGAGAGAGTTTAAGTAAAAGGCATTGAAAAAAGAAAGCTCCACTTCTCCACTTTCATCTTCTGCAAGAAAAGATGTGAGAGTGAGACCCTTTCTTATTCTCCTATTTTGAAGTTTTGATAGGATCCTCACCTTGAAGGCATTTTTTTCACCAATCTTTGCCTGGGAAATCTTTACAATTTTTGAGCTATCTTCATACCTTCTTGGATAGTACAAGAGTAGGTCCTTAACTGAATAGATTCCAAGCTTGTGAAAGAGCTTTTCCCTCTTTGGTCCAATTCCCTTTAAATTATTTATAGAATCACTTAACTTAAGCATTTTCTCACCTATTATAAAAGCCCAAAGAAAAACTTCGGGCTCATAAAAATTCTAATTATTCTAATGAAAGGATGTAATAATAAATTGGTTGATCTCCCTTAATTACATCTATGTCAATATCTGGATATTTTTCTTCAATAGCCTGGCGAGCTTCTTCGGCATCTTCTGCTTTCACATCTTCTCCATAGAAAAGTGTTACAAGAGAAATATCTTCGTCCATGAGCTTATCCACTGTCTCTGTTACAACATCAAATACAGTCTTGCCGCTTGAGATAATTTCCTTAGCTGCAATTCCTATGATGTCGTCCTTGTGAATTTCCTTTCCGCCAATAGTTGTGTCTCTAACTGCATAAGTTACTGATGCGTCAATTACACTTCCTATGGCTTCTATCATATTTTCCTTGTTTTCATCTTTATCTAGGTCACCATTAAAGGCAAGCATAGCTGCAATACCTTGTGGCACAGACTTTGATGGAATTACAATAACATCTCTATCAGAAATATCTCTTGCTTGTTCTGCTGATAAAATTATGTTGCTGTTATTTGGAATTAGGTAGATGACTTTTCCGCCAACTTTGTCTATGCCCTTTAAGAAGTCTTCTGTTGATGGATTCATAGTTTGTCCACCAGCTACAACATAATCTACACCAAGGGATTTGAAGGTTTCAGTCATTCCATCGCCCATGGAAACAGTTATAAAGGAATAATCCTTTTCTTCAATTATTTCTTCCTCTTCCTCCTTCTTTTTTGCTTCAGCAACTTCGCTGTCGTCAAAGAGAACTTCCCTATGTTGGTATCTCATGTTGTCGATTTTAATATCTTGAAGAAGACCAAGTTCGCAAGCGTGTTGCAAAACAATTCCTGGATCATTAGTGTGAACGTGAACCTTAATTATGTGACTTCCGCCACCGCCAACTACAAGTAGACAGTCTCCAAGAGGAGCAATTTTTTCTCTAAAAGAATCGATGTCTTCGTAGTCAGTATTTATAATAAATTCAGTACAATATCCATACTTAAGAGATTTATCAGCTTCAGTAAATTGAATTTCCTTTTGTGCCTTTTTCTTTAAAGTTTCATCTTCAGATTGGTCAGCTATGTCTTCGCCCTTTAAAACCTTAAGCCCACCTTCAAGAAGGACAACAAGACCCTTGCCACCAGCGTCAACAACATCAGCTTCCTTTAAAACTTCAAGAAGATTTGGCGTATTGTCAAGTGACTTATTAGCTTCAACAATTACATCTTCCAAAAATTTTACTGGGTCTTCAGCCTTTTTGTAATGTCTAATAGCAAATTCTGCAGTTTCTCTTCCAACTGTGAGAATAGTACCTTCAATTGATTTCATAACAGCCTTATAAGTCGTTTCACTTGCCTTTTTAAAAGCGTGAGCAATTTCAGCAGTACCAGCTTCATCTAGACCTTCTAAACCTTCAGAGAAACCTCTTAAAAGTTGAGAAAGAATTACACCACTGTTGCCTCTTGCTCCCATAAGGGCACCACGAGCTGCAGCAGCAGAAACATCACTAACTTTAAAATCCCCTTCTAAACCATCAATTTGTTTTAAGGCAGATTTTGATGTAAGGCTCATGTTTGTACCTGTATCTCCATCAGGAACTGGGAACACATTAAGTGCATTGACCTCTTCCTTTCTGGATATTAGATAATTTACAGCGCCTTTAAAAATTTCTTTTAATAAAGGGCCATTAATTTTTTTTATTTCCAAAATCTTACCTCCACTATTTAAGTCTAATACCTTCTACAAGAACTTCAATTTTATCAACTTCAAGTCCTGTCAAATTTTCTATATTAAACTTAACTCTTTCTATAATATTTTCACCCACTGTAGAAATTTTTACTCCATATTCAAGAACAACATGAAGTTCAATAGAAATTTCATTTTCTTCAGTGTTTACAACAATTCCCTTTGACAAATTTTCAAATCTCAAAAGTTCAAAAATTCCATCTGCGGCATTTTTTGATGCCATTCCAACAATTCCGTAGGATTCCATTGCTGAAATTCCAGCTATGTTAGCAAGTACGCTATCTTCTATCACAATATTTCCAAGTTCTCTATTTATAATTGCCGGCATGAGGGCACCTCCTTATCTAATTTATTATAACAGAATTTGCAAAAGATTACGAGATTTTGAAAAATTCCTTTGTAAAAAAAGTGAAATTAGTGTAAAATAAGAACATATTGAAAAAATTATTTGCACTTAGCATCATTTTTTGATAAAATATTTGTTGCTTAATGACTAAAGGAGGTGCGTTATGGCTAAAAGATGTGAAATTTGTGGAAAAGAAAAAAAATTTGGAAATAAAATATCTTTCTCTCACTCTCGTTCTAACAGAAGCTGGTCTCCTAACATTAGAAGAGTTAAGGCTGTAGTTAATGGATCAAACAAAAGAATCAATGTATGCACTAGATGTTTAAGATCTGGTAAAGTAGAAAGAGCTATCTAATTAAGGGTCTTAGTAAGATCCTTTTTTTGTGGTCCTTTACATAGTCTCTTGCTCTTGCAAGAGATTTTTTATTTTTAATAAAATTTACAAAAAAAGTTCCCGAAGTGACAGGGAACTTTTTCTCTTTTATAAATTTTTTAATTTAATTTTTCTAATATAATTTTTCTTATGTCCTTAATTAAATATAGGGACCCGCACCACAAAATCATGTCGCCCTCACCTGCAAGAGAGAGAGTTTTTTCCACTGCTTCTTCCCTATTTTTTATAGGATAAATTTCTTTTTTTGAAAACTTTTTAAATTCAGCTTCAAGCTCCTTTAAATCTGTATGTCTATCACTATCAATTTCTGTCAAGACAATTTTATCAGCAATATTTTCAATTTTTTTAAGGATATGGTCATGGTCCTTGTCCTTTAAGAGGCTGAAGCCCAAAATAAGTTTCTTATACTTAAATTTTTTAACGCTCTCTTCAATTCTTTCTATAGAATCTAAGTTGTGAGAGCCGTCAATAATAATTAGTGGATCTTTTGATAGGCACTCAGTCCTTCCAATATTTTTTGCCTTTTTTAGCCCTTCTTTTATTTTTTCTTCGTCAAGCCCATAGCCCTTCTTTAAAAAATCAAGAACCATTAGGGCAAGGGAAGCGTTAAGGGCTTGGTGGTCGCCAATCAAAGAAATTTCCACATTCTTATGATCCCTAAAATTAAAAATATTTCCCTCTTCATTTGAGCTTAAAATCTCAACTTCATCTTGGCTAAATTCTTCAAAACTTGAATTTTTTTCCTTGCTAAGTTTTTTTAGTTCAGCTCTCGCCTCTTCATCTTGAGGGTAAGAGAATACTTGGGAGTTTTCCTTTATAATGCCGCCCTTTTCATGGGCAATCTTTCCTATAGTGTCTCCCAAAATATTTGCGTGATCAAGAGAAATATGACAAAATACTGGAATTGACTTTTCCATTACATTTGTGGCATCAACTCTTCCACCCATTCCAACTTCCATTACTGCAAAATCAAGATTATTCCTTGCAAAATAAATGTAAGCAATAGAAGTTAAAATTTCAAAACCACTTACAAAAATTTTTTTCTCGTCAAGTTCTTCTACCTTTTCTCTAACTTCTGTTGCAAGCTTTGCAAAATCTTCTTCTGAAATTTCTTCATTATTTATTTCAATTTCTTCGCGAATATTTGTGATGTAAGGCGAAGTAAATTTGCCAACCTTATAATTATTTTCCCTTAAGGCGCTGGCTATAAAGCTTGCCACAGACCCCTTGCCGTTAGTTCCCGTAATGTGTATAATTTTTAATTTATCTTGTGGCTTGTCAAAAATTTTTAATAGCTCTTTGATGTTATCAAGGGTAAACTCTCCAAGAGGAATATTTCTATTTTCAAGCCAAGTCACTGCTTCTCTATAATTCATATAATCACCTTACTTGAAATAGTACCAAAATTTTTATTCTCATTCAACATTTTAGTGTACCAAAATTTATTTAATTGTGGTAAAATAGAAAAAATAATTAAATGGAGGTAAAAAGATGAATAATGAAATTCGTACTAGAGATTTATTCATAATCGGTTTTGCACTTTTTGCAATGTTTTTTGGTGCAGGAAATTTAATTTTTCCACCTTATCTAGGACTTATATCTGGTCCACAATGGTGGGTTGGATTCCTGGGATTTACAATTACTGATGCAGGATTAGGATTACTTGCAATTATTGCTCTTTCTAAATATGATGGTAACTTAAATGTACTGGCTTCAAGAGTAAATAAGACTTTTGCAATTATTATTTCAACAGCAATTATTTTATGTATTGGACCTTTCCTTGCTACTCCTAGAACTGCAGCAACTACTTACGAAATTGGTATATTGCCAATCTTTGGTGAATCTGTAAATAGATATTTGTTCTCCGTAGTATTCTTTATAATAGCTTGCCTATTAAGTATTAGACCTAGCAAAGTTGTTGATATTGTTGGAAAGTTTTTAACTCCTTCACTAATACTTTGTATGGCTGCCCTTATAATAAAGGGAATTGTAAGCCCAATTGGTGAAATTGCAAATACTACTATGATCGATAATGTTCTTGAAAAAGGAATTACTGATGGATATCAAACAATGGATGCTATTGCAGGATGTATGTTTGCTCTAGTTGTGCTAAATGCCGTTAAAACTAGAAATTATTCTTCGCAAAATTTAGAAATTAAAGCAACTATTTTATCTGGTATTATAGCAGCAGTATGTCTAGCAATTATTTATGGTGGGCTACTATATCTTGGTGCTCAAACTTCAAGCCTTGGTGTATATGATATTAATACAGACAATACTAAGCTTCTTGTAGATATTACAAATAGAATTCTTGGTGGAGTTGGTGTTTATATCTTGGCAATTATAACTGCCCTTGCCTGTCTTACAACTGCAATTGGTTTAATTTCAGCTGCAGGAAATTTCTTTAATGAACTAAGTAAAGGAAAAATTTCTTATGAAATTATAGTTGTTATTTGTTCAGTTGTATCTTGTGCTATTTCAGTTCTTGGTGTAAGTCAAATTATAAAAATTTCAGCACCAATTCTTGAAATTCTTTATCCGTGTGCAATGACAATAGTTTTGATAGGACTATTTAACGAAAAAATCAAAGACGATATTGTATTTAAAATTCCAGCAATTGTATCTCTAATTTTTGGATTCCTATTTGTACTAAAGGGTATGAAGCTTTTAGGAAGCTTTGGAGATGTTTTGGATTCTTTCCCACTAGCTAAGTTTGGACTTGGCTGGGTTGTGCCAATGATCCTTGGACTTGTTCTTGCAATGATAATTTCAAGCACAAGAAAGACAAAGACAGCTTAAATAAAATTTTAAATTCATAAAAAATAAACTCTTCTTACTTTCACAGTAAAAAGAGTTTTTTTCTTGTGCAAATTTATTATATTTCAAAAACTTTTTGAATTACTTCTAAAATATTTGACATCTTGATGACCCTTAAGTCCTTATAATTTTCTTCTTTTACGCTGGCATATTTAGAGATGTATGCCTTTTTAAAGCCCATTCTCTCAGCTTCCTTTAGTCTCACATCAAGGCTTGGCACATTTTTAAGTTCGCCAGTTAGGCCTACATCGGCAATGAAAACTGAATTTGCTTCAACAGGCTTATTTAAAGTAGATGAAACAATGGAAATCATTACAGAAAGGTTTGAGGCTTGCTCCTTGACCTTAATGCCACCAGTGGACTTGACCACAATGTTTTTGTCCAAAAATTTTATGCCTGCTCGCTCTTCCAAGATGGAAACAAGGGTGTTTAGGTGCTCTCTTCTTATAGATTCAGAAATCCTCGATGGATAAGGGAGAAAGGTCTTTGATGCCAGTGCTTCTGTCTCTAAAATTATTGGTCTTGTCCCCTCTCTAATAACTGATAGGGATGAGCCAGGAACTTGTTCGCTAGCTGACCTCTTGGTCATAAAATATTCTGAAGGGTTGTCAATGGATATCATGCCCTTTTCAGTCATGGAGAAAAATCCAATCTCGCCAGTAGACCCATACCTATTTTTTGTCGCCATTAGTGACCTTAAATCTTCTGATGAATCGCCTTCGATGAGTAAAACTGTGTCCACTAAGTGCTCGAGAGATCTCACTCCAGCAAGTTCGTCTTGCTTAGTCATTTGTCCCACAAGAAAAACCATGCGAGGTTTTTCTAGGTCCTTGGCAATTTCTGTCATCTTGTAGGCACATTCCATAGTTTGCGTTGGCGTGCCAGGTCTTTGCGGAAATTCATCTAGGGTAAAAGTTTGAATTGAATCAATAATAATCAACTGCGGGTCAATTTTTTCAACTTGATCCAAGACAGAGTTAAGGGAAGTCACTGAATAAACCCAAATGTTGTCAGAGAGCTTGTCTAAAATTCTCTCTGCCCTCATTTTTATTTGCGTCTCAGATTCTTCTCCAGATGCGTATAAAACTCTCATGCCCTTATTCGCCAGGTCATTTGCCACTTGCATTAGTAGAGTTGACTTGCCAGAGCCAGGCTTTGCAGTTAAGATGCTGACAGAATCTCTCACAATTCCGCCCCCCATAACCCTATTAAATTCTTCTATGCCAGTCATGACTCTCTCGTCAGAAGAAATTTCCACTGCCTGAAGTTTTTGTGCATCTTTTTTTATTTTTTTATTTTTTGAAGGAGCCTTTCCACCAGACTCCTCCTCTTTTTCTTCTAGGGTGTTCCAAGAGCCACAGCTTGGGCATTTGCCAAAGAAGCCCTGGGAAATATATCCGCACTTACTGCACTGATACACTATTTTCTTTTTCATTTTTCGCCTTTTTAGTCCTCTTAACTTTTTCTATTTGAACTTTTTTGTACTTGACATCGAGATTGATTTCGTCGCCCTCTTTAATCTTTCCCTCTAAAAATTCGTCGGCAATCCTATCTTCAATTAATTTTGTAATAGTCCTTTGAAGGGGTCTTGCGCCAAATACCTTGTCATAGCCTTCTTCAACTAAGAAGTTTATGAGTTTATTTGAATAATTTGCCTTTATTCCCATTTCAGAAAGTCTCTCACTTAATTTATCAAGCATGTTCTTTACGATTTCTTTAATTTCAGTTTTTTCAAGAGTCTTAAAGATAACAACATCGTCAACCCTATTTAAAAATTCAGGTCTAAACTTTTCCTTTAGGGATTCGTTTATAATTTTTTTCATGTTTTCATATTCGCTCTTTTGAGCAGAACTTTCAGAAGTTGAAAAACCTAAAACTGAATTTTTGGCAAGGAGATTTGCTCCTGCATTGGAAGTCATAATTATAACTGTATCCTTGAAATTTACAGTCCTACCCTTGGAGTCCGTTACTCTACCCTCGTCTAAAATTTGTAGCAAGATGTTAAAAATGTCTGGATGAGCCTTTTCGATTTCATCTAAAAGAATTACTGAATAAGGGTGAGTCCTTACGGCTTCTGTTAGCTCGCCACCTTCTTCGTAGCCAACATATCCTGGAGGTGACCCTACAAGTCTTGAGACAGTGAATTTTTCCATGTATTCAGACATGTCAAACCTAATCATATTTTCTTCCTTGCCAAATAAATTTTTCGCAAGACTCTTGGCTAGATAAGTCTTACCTACACCCGTTGGTCCCACAAATATGAAAGAGCCAATTGGCTTGTTAGGGTCCTTAAGGCCAATCCTTGACCTTTTTATTGCCTTGGCAAGAGTTTTTACAGCCTCATCTTGACCCTTGACTTCTTCCTTTAATTTTTCGTCTAAGTCTCTTAACTTTTCAGTTTCTTCTGCCGTCATTTCAGTTACAGGAACCTTTGACCAATCAGAAACTATGTTGGCAATGAGTTCTGGCGTAACTTCTTTCTTGGCTTCCTCTTTTTGGAATTTTTCTATTTCTTCCTTGTACTTTTCTTCTAGCTTTTTTTGTTCATCGCGAAGACTTGCTGCAAGTTCGTAGTCTTGACTTTTTACTGCTTCAGCTTTTTTATTTTCAATTTCTTCAAGTTCCTTTTTGTATTTTTCTTCAAATTCAGGAACCTTATAGGATTCAATTTTTAACTTTGAACTAGCCTCGTCTATTAAATCAATTGCTTTGTCTGGCAAAAATCTATCATTTAAATACCTGTCAGAATATTTTACTGCAGCCTCAATAGTTTCATCGGGGATTGTAACATTGTGGTGGTCTTCGTAAATATTTTTTAGTCCCTTTAAGATCTTAATTGAATCATCAACACTTGGCTCATCTACTATTATTGGCATAAGCCTTCTCTCAAAGGCTGAGTCCTTTTCGATTTTCTTTCTGTATTCAGAAATTGTCGTTGCCCCCATAACTTGAAGAATGGACTTAGTTAAAAGTGGCTTTAAAATATTTGAAGCGTCAAGAGAACCTTCAGCTGATCCTGCACCAATTATGACATGCATTTCGTCAATAAATAAAATAATATTTTTGTTTTTTGCAGCTTCATTAGTTACATTTTTTAGTCTCTCTTCAAAGTCTCCTCTGTACTTTGAGCCAGCTATAATCTGAGAAATATCAAGAGTTAAAATTACCTTGTCCTTCATTAATTCTGGCACATTTCCTGCAACAATTTCTGCAGCAAGTCCTTCAGCTATGGCAGTTTTACCAACACCAGGCTCGCCTATTAGGACAGGATTATTTTTTGTCCTACGAGATAGGACTTGAATTACTCTTTTTATTTCCTTTTCTCTTCCAATTACTGGGTCGATTTTTCCCTCTTCAGCCTTTTTATTTAAGTTTGTAGTGTATTTTTCTAGGGCCTCTGAAGAAATTTCTCTGTCTTCATCATCATAATCTTCATAGTCTTCCATATTATTTAAAATGTCATTTTCAAGACTCATAATGTCAATGCCCAGTCTTTTTAAAACTAAAATGGCAACACCTTGACCTTCACGCAAAATTCCTAGAAGAAGATGTTCTGTTGACACAGCAACCTCTCCCATTTCTCTTGAAACTTCAAAGGCAAGCTCAAAAATTCTCTTTGTCCTTGGTGTGTAGGCTATGCTTGACACAATAGGTCCTTGACCGCTACTTACAATATCAAGTGTGGCTTCCTTTGCCTTCTTATAATCTATGCCAAGCCTTGATAAGATGTGAGCACCTGAGTCAGTTCCTTCCCTGATTATTCCCAGTAAAATGTGCTCTGAGCCTATATATGAATGTCTTTGCTCTCTGGCTTCTTGCTGAGCAAAGAGAATTGCCTTTTGCGATTTCTCGCTAAATTTTCCAAACATACTCATTTGAAAACCTCCTTCATAAGAGCCCTTGCCTTATTAGCCCTTAAAATATCTCTCGACTTAAGGTCTAATATTGCTCCTCTCTCAATTTGCAAATGTCCATTTCTCAGTTTTTTAATCTCTTCATAAAAATCAAAATCTCGATTTGCCTTTAAAATAGAAAGCTCAATTCCAAGATTAATTGTAGACATGGACTGCATCATCTCTTCTTCCGACAACAACCTTGCATGGGCAAGAACTCCAAAGGCTCTGTTTACCATATCCTCAAGAGTCATTATGTTGTCTAAATATAATTTTTTTCTATTTTCCCTTTCAACATCGGCGATTTCTCGCGCAATGATTTTTAATTTTTCTATATAAGACTTTTCCTCTTCGCCAAAGGTTGACTCAAAGGAAAGAGTGTAAATACTTCCCAGTGCCTTGTTAGAGCTGTCCCTATAAGAAGCAAGGGTGTAGCCAAGCCTTGATAGACCTCTTGCAATCTCCTCGATACCAAAATAATTTAGGGCAGGTAGATATAAAAGTACAATGGGCTTTAAGCCTGTGCCAGAATTTAAAACTCTAGAACTTAAATAACCAAAGTTTGGATCAAAGGAAAAATTAATTTTTTCTTCTAACTTTTCTTCCAAAGAATAAATTTCTCCATACAAGTCCTCAAGAGATTTTGTCCTTGAAAAAGCTTGTAGCTCAAGGTGTTCTCCTGAGTTGATTAAAATGTCTGGACTATCTTTTTTTTCGTAAAAGCCAATATTTTCTCTTTCAATAGATTTTTTGCCAAGTCTTCCATTTTCCACATATTCAAGTTTTTTTAGAGAAGAAATATTATAAAGGTCTATTTTAGAGTAGCCCAAATCATTTAAAATTGGGTCTAGGAAGTCTAAATTTTCCCTTAATTCTTCATCTGTCATTGTATTTACAAACTTTTTGCCGTAAATATTTCTATATAATTTTAATTTATATCCTAAAATAATTTTAGACACTGACATCTTCCTTTAACTTCTTTATTTCGTCCCTTATTTCTGCTGCCTTTTCATATTCTTCCAAATTAATGGCAAGGTCAAGCTTCTCCTTTAAATCCTCAAGTTTCCTGTTATAAACTAGATAACTTTCTGCATTTTTTGGAATTTTTCCCCTGTACTTTAAATTAATATTTAGGGCATTTAAATACTTTTTAATTTCGTCTCCAAAGGAATCGTAACACTTAGGACAGCCCAAAGTTCCTGTTGCCTTAAGCTCACGAAAAGATCTGCCGCAGTATTCACAGCTTATGTCATCTTCTTCATTGTAGGAATTTGCTGTAAACTGAAAAATATTCTTTAAAGCATTTTCAAGTTGTGGAATAATATTTTGATACCCCTTAAAGTCTCTTTTAAATTTTTCTTCGGCACAAACTTCGCAGAGATGCACTTCTTCTATTCCATCGTCTTTTATCCTTGTATAGGAAATCACTGATTCTCTTTCCTTGCAAACATCACATAGCATGATCTTCCCTCCTAACTAAAAATAACTAGGAGCATATTTTTTAACAAATCTGCCCTAAGTTCATTTTTATTTTCACACTCGCTGAGAGCCCTGTCTGAGAGAGCAACTTTCATGAGTTCCATCTCCCTTTCTGTCACTTTGTTAAGTCTTAAGAGTTCCTTCAGAAGTTCATCAGAATTATTTTTTGTAATAGAATCTCCAATAAAACTTAAAAAAGTACCCATTGTGTCTTCATCATCTTCAAATTTTACCTTTACTATTCTAATGTAGCCACCGCCGCCTCGCCTTGACTCAACATAGTAGCCCTTAAAGGGCGTGAACCTTGTGGTCAAGACATAATTTATTTGCGAAGGCGCACAGTTAAAGTGGTCTGAAATTTTTGATCTTTGTATCTCAAGAGCTCCACCAGATTCATAAATAAGTTCATTTATAAAATCTTCAATGGAGTTAGAAAGCTTTGCCATAATACACTTCCTTTGACTATCTTTGTCTTTTAAATTATAAAAATCTGACTATCTTTTACTATTTCTAGTATAAAATAAAATATATATTTTGTAAAGTATTTAGTTTCGTAACTTTTTAAGCTTATATATTTTTTGTTGTTTTTAAAGAATCATTACTTTAATTATTTTATTAAAAAATTAAGAAACTGATTCATATAAATAATATATTTTTTCAAATGAAAATATCTGTTGGGATTCAACTCACCAACAGATATTTTAGAGCCATTTAATTCTTTTTTTACTTATTTATGATTTTTTCTCGTTCTAGTTCTAAAATAGTAAATGTTCCTTTTGGAATACCACTTTTAGAAGAGAAATCTAAATCTTTTTTTGAATTTTTTGTATCAGTAATAAGTACATAACTACTATGTTTTTTAGAAGTATAAATTCTCAAACTCACATCAGAAACTCTTACTGCAATACGTGCATTCTCATTATCTTCATTAGAAAATATTAATAAATAATCCGCATCTTTATTTGTTGTAAATTTAAAACCCTGTCCTTCCATAATCTTGTTGCTTACTATAACATCTTTTAAATTATATTTGTACAAACTATCATAACTTAAATTATTAATAATTTTTTCATAGTCTGGTTTTTCATCACAAACATCTATGTTAAAATCATAATTTTCTTTATTAGAATTTAAAAAAGAAAAACCACACATAATTGACACAAGAGCCAAAGATATTAAAATTAAAACAATTTTTTTAGTTTTCATTTTTATCCCCTTTCTATAAGATATAATGTTACCTAACTAAATTATAAAACTATTCATGTTGCTTTTCAATATCTTTAATTGTTTTATAATAAAAAAGGTTGAGCACTTAAGCCCAACCCTTAAAAGTTTATAAATTTTTATTTTTCTGCTTTTCTTTCTTCAATAATTTTTTCTGCAATATTTTGTGGAACTTCTTCGTATCTCACAAATTCCATGCTGAAAGTTCCTCTACCTTGAGTTAAGGATCTCAAATCAATTAGATAAGAGAATAGTTCAGCTTGTGGAGCTTCTGCAATTAAAATTTGTGTGCCATCATTTTGTTGGTCCATACCAAGGATTCTTCCACGTCTCTTGTTCATATCGCCCATTACATCTCCAAGATAGTCATCTGGAATTGTAACTTCAACCTTCATTATAGGTTCAAGAAGAACTGGACTTGCTTCTTGCATTCCCTTCTTAAAAGCAAGGTTAGCTGCAAGTTTGAAACTCATTTCGTTGGAGTCAACATCGTGGTAAGATCCATCGTATAGGACAGCCTTGAAGTTAGTTACAGGATAGCCTGCAAGAACTCCCTTTTCTTTAGATTCAATAATTCCCTTTTCAACTGCAGGGAAATAGTTCTTAGGAACTGCTCCACCAAATACTTCTTCATCAAATTCAAATTCTTTATCAGATGGTTCAAACCTAATCCAAACATCACCGTATTGTCCTGCTCCACCAGATTGTTTCTTGTGCTTACCTTGAACGCTGGCAGTCTTTCTAATTGTTTCTCTATAAGGAACTATAAATGGAACAATATTTACTTCAACACCATAAGTGTTCTTTAATTTGTCTAGGATTACATCAAGTTGAACCTTACCTTGACCACCAATAGTCATTTGTTTAGTTTCAGGATTTCTTTCGATTACAAATGTTGGGTCTTCGTCCTTGATTTTCTTTAGAGATTGAGAAAGTTTTTCTTCGTCGCCCTTAGTCTTAGGTTCAATTGCGTAATATAGAACTGGATTAGAATACTTTAATTTTTTGTATTCAACCTTGTGGTCCTTGTCGCAAAGAGTGTCGCCTGTAACAGTATTTGCAAGTTTTGTTGTTGCACCAATATCTCCTGCGTAAATTTCATCTATTTCAATTTGTTCCTTACCTCTCATGATGTAAAGTCCGCCAAGTTTTTCACTTGTATCAGCATTTACATTGTAAAGAGCTGTGTTTTTATTGACAACGCCAGAGATTACCTTGAAAATAGAAATTTTGCCAAGGAATGGGTCAGAAATTGTCTTAAATACAACTGCAGCAAAAGGATCTTTCGCTGAAACTTTTCTTTCTTCTCCATCCTTATATCTAAAGCCTTGATTTGCACGCTCATCGTCTGGTGCTGGCATATAATTTACAATTGTGTTTAATAAAATGTCAATTCCAATTCCCTTTTCACCACTTCCTACAAGTAGTGGAACAGCGTCACCTTCAAGAAGGGCTGTTGTAACTCCTCTTAAAAGATCTTCTCTAGTGAATTTTTCTCCAGAGAAATATTTTTCCATTAAAACTTCATCAGAACCAGCAACAACTTCAGCAATTTCTTCATACATTCTTTCAGTTGCCTTAACTTGGTCGTGGTTAAGTTCAGTTTCTTGTGGTGCAGAGTTTACATATTTGTATCCCTTTTGGAAGATAACATCAGTAACACCTACAAAGTGTTCACCTTCGCCAATTGGCACAGAAAAAGGAATAACTTTTTTACCAAAGGAAGCTTCAAGCTCGTCCATTAGTTTTCTAAAGTTTACATTTTCTCCGTCAATTTTATTTATAAAAATAATTCTTGGAAGACCAATTTTTTCTGTGTATTTCCAAGTTCTTTCAGTACCAACTTCAATACCCTTAGTTGCATCAATAACCATAATTGCAGCTTCACTTGCTCTTAGTGCTCCGTGAGCTTCTCCCACAAAGTCAAGATAGCCTGGAGTATCTATAACATTTACTTTATAATTTCTCCATTCAATAGGAATAATTGATGTTCCAATGGATGTTCCCCTGTCCTTTTCTTCTTTAGAGAAGTCGGAAACTGTATTCTTGCTAGAAACATTGCCTAGTTTTTGTGTAGCTCCACTTTGGAATAACATAGCCTCTGTTAGGTTTGTCTTTCCGGAGCCAGAATGTCCTACGAGAGCAAGATTTCTTACCTTATCTGTTGTATAAACTTTCATATTTTCCTCCTGTTATGTAAATTTTTTGAAATCGTTTCGATGAATAAATTATAACATAGATTTTGCCATTTGAAAACTGTGTAAAATTATCTATTTAGGGTAATAAAATTCTGAAAAATATATTTTTATAAATGAATGAGTGATATAATGGATTTTAAATTTTTTAAAAAAGATAATCTTCCCTACATAGTTATTATTTGCCTATCTTTAATCATTGGCTACCAGTATTACGACTCTCACAAGGTCCCAGATGAGGCAAATGCCCTCCTTAACATAAAAACTTCAAACCTTGATTCTAAAGAAGTGGACAAAAAAGAATTAAAGGGTCTTGAAATAGAATCAGAGGAAGAAAATAAAGAAGTAATGGTTCACATTTCTGGCGCAGTAAAAAATCCTGGCATTATAAAATTAGATTCATCAAAGAGAGTTGTAGACGCTCTTGAAATGGCTGGCGGCGCAACAGATGAAGCTGACCTTGATAGAATTAATCTCGCCGCAAAGCTCCACGACGAAGAAAAAATTTACATTCCAAAAATTGGTGAGGTCCCAAAAAATGAAATTGCCCCTCTTATGTCAAGTGGCTCCAGTGGAAAGGCTTCTGATAAAATAAATATTAACACTGCCGACTCCTCTGAACTGCAAAAAATTCCTGGCGTTGGAGCAAAAACTGCTGAGAAAATTATTAATTATCGGTCACAAAATCCCTTCTCATCAATTGAGGACATAAAAAATGTAGATGGCATTGGCGACAAAAAATTTGAATCAATGAAGGACTACATATCAACTTATTGATGAAAGAAAATCTTATAAATAAAAAAATAAATTCACTCAATAAAAAGGCTCTATAATATCTGTTGGGGAGTAAATCTCTAACAGATATTTTTATATAAAAAAATTGCACTTATACGC